>NZ_JASGBY010000021.1:0-95451 GCF_030053355.1 Pantoea sp. EA-12
ATTGGTGGAACAATCAGTAGATCACATATCTCTATGCCTGTCTTATTTTACCCGCCCATTACTGGGGATTCCTCAGCACCGAGGCGGTTTTTTCCATAAAGAGGTCGAAACTGACCGGTAAGCCGCGTTCTTTTCATAGAAAGCGGAGTGGACAGTCATTCATCTTGTCCCAGAAAGCAAAAACCCCGCCGAGGCGGGGTTTTTCCATAAAGAAGTCGAAACTGACCGATAAGCCGGGTTCTGTCTTGGACAGTCATTCATCTAGGCCAGCAATCGCTCACTGGCTCAAGCAGCCTACCCGGGTTCAGTACGGGCCGTACCTTGTGAACCCCTATTTGGCCTTGCTCCGGGTGGAGTTTACCGTGCCACGAACTGTTGCCAGTCGCGCGGTGCGCTCTTACCGCACCCTTTCACCCTTACCTGATCCCATTACTGGGCCATCGGCGGTTTGCTCTCTGTTGCACTGGTCGTAGGCTTGCGCCCCCCAGGCGTTACCTGGCACCCTGCCCTATGGAGCCCGGACTTTCCTCCCCTCTGCCCGTCTCCCCCCGAAAGAGGACGACGACAAAGCGGCGACTGTCTGGTCAGCTTCGGCGCGGGATAATAGGCGATCCGTCAGCGTTTGTCACGCCTCTTGCTGCTCCAGGGCGTACTTGTAGAGTGCGTTTTTCTTAACACCATGAATTTCCGCTGTCAGCGCTGCGGCTTTTTTCAGCGGCAGCTCGCTCTGGAGCAGAGCCAGCGTGCGCAGCGCTTCAGCAGGCAAGGCTTCTTCATCCGCCTTATGGCCTTCTACAATCAGCACCATCTCGCCTTTGCGGCGGTTTTCATCTTCCAGCACCCAGGCCAGCAGCTCACCCACCGGCGCGCCCTGAATGGTTTCCCAGGTTTTGGTGATTTCGCGCGCCAGCACCACATAGCGATCCGCGCCCCATACGCTCACCATATCCTGCAGGCTATCGAGCAAACGGTGGGTGGATTCATAAAAAATCAGGGTGCGGGCTTCATTCTCAAGCGACCGCAGCACATCACAACGTCCCTTGCTTTTGGCGGGCAGAAACCCTTCGTAACAGAAACGATCTGACGGTAACCCCGCCGCGCTTAATGCTGTAATCGCCGCGCAGGCACCCGGCAACGGAACCACGCGCACACCTGCTTCACGGCAGCGACGCACCAGATGATAGCCCGGATCGTTGATTAACGGCGTGCCCGCATCCGAGACCAGTGCAATGCTCTGGCCTTCCTGCAGCTTGGCTAACAACACTTCTGCTTTCTGTTGTTCGTTGTGGTCGTGAAGTGCGAACAGTCGCGCATTGATGGCGAAATGTTGTAGCAACAGCCCGGTATGACGTGTATCTTCCGCTGCGACCAGATCGACGCTCGCAAGCACCGTCAGCGCACGCTGCGTGATATCACCCAGGTTACCGATCGGGGTAGGAACGATATAGAGCGTGCTGGCAGAAATCTCTGCCCGATCGAGTTGTTTCATTGTTTCATCCGAATTGCCGATTTAATATTGAGCATCTTGAAAAAAACATCACTGGATACAGTATGCTTCCTTCAAAAGTCGTACGTCATAAAGCAGGACGCTTTGTACCTGTTCTTCTCGCTGGGCTGATTTTAGCCGCGTGTAGCGGTCAGGGACCGCAGCAAACCTCCAACGTCAATATTCAGGGCCCGGCAACTGGCCGGTCTGACTATTATCTGCAGCAGGTGCAACAAAGCAGCGATGATAGCAAGACCGACTGGCAATTACTTGCCATCCGTGCCCTATTGAAGGAAGGAAAGTATCCTCAGGCTAACGATCAGATATCTCAACTGCCGCAACAGCTCTCCGCTGTACAGCAGCAAGAGCTGCTATTACTGCGTGCTCAGATGCAGATTGGTCAGCAAGATTTTGGGGGTGCCCAGCAGCAACTCGGTCAGGTGAAAACCGACGGTCTGTCTCAGGATCAGCAGGTGCGCTTCTACGCGCTGCAAATCGCGGCGGCTCAGAATCGCCCTTCACTCGCGTTGCTACGCGCCTATATCGCTCAGGAACCGCTGCTGCAAGGTGCCGACCACCAGAGCAATATTGACGCCACCTGGCAAGCCCTGACGCAGATGACGCAAGATCAGCTGAACAGCCTGGTGATCAATGCCGATGAAAATATCCTGCAAGGCTGGCTGGATCTGCTGAACACCTGGCACACCAACAGCCAGGATCCGCAGATGCTGAAAGCGGCCATCAAAGACTGGCAGACGCGCTATCCGCAGAACCCTGCGGCGAAGACGCTGCCGACTGCACTGAGCCAGGTGCAGAATTTCAGTAAAGCCTCCACCAGCACCATCGCATTGCTGTTACCGCTGAATGGCCAGGCGCAGGTCTTCGCTAATGCCATCCAGAAAGGCTTTAACGATGCCAAAAATGGCGTGCTGAATGCTCCCGCACCTCAGCCAGCGCCTGCTGCACCGGCCGCTACCGATGCCAGTGCGCAGCCAGCCGCACAGCAACCCGTTGATGCCAACGCCGCAGCCAATACCGTGGTTAGCCCCGCGATGGCGGCAAACACCCCGGCACAAGCTGAGCAACCACAGCCCGCTGCTCAGCCCGCGGCTGCTCAGCCAGACAGCAACGCGCAGGTCAAAGTGTATGACACCAGCAGCCAGCCCATTGCCCAGGTGATGCAGCAGGCACAGCAGGATGGCGCCACCATCGTGGTCGGTCCGCTGCTGAAAAATGAAGTGGAGTCCGTGGTGAACAGCCAGACGCCACTCAACGTTCTGGCGTTGAATGAGCCAGAACAGATCCAGAACCATCCGAATATTTGTTATTTTGCGCTTTCTCCTGAAGACGAAGCGCGTGATGCCGCGCACCATATCTACGAGCAAGGCAAGCGCCAGCCATTACTGTTGGTGCCACGCAGCAGCTATGGCGACCGTGTGAGCAAAGCTTTCGCCCAGGAGTGGCAGAAACTTGGCGGCTCCACCGTACTGCAACAACGTTTCGGTGGCGTTTCTGAGCTGAAACAGGGTATCAATAGCGGTGCAGGTATCGCGCTGAGTGGCACGCCACTGACCGTGGAGCAGCCACAAGCTGCAGGCGTAGCCGTGGCGGGCCTGACCATTCCGGCTCCGCAAACCGCGACGCCAGCTCCAACGGCAGATGCCAGCAGCGGCAGCATCGATGCGGTGTATATCGTTGCCAGCCAGGATGAGCTGCAGCTGATCAAGCCGATGATTGCGATGCGCACCAGCAGCCGCAATAACATCGCGCTTTATGCCAGCTCACGCAGTGCGCAGGCCGGTGCAGGCCCTGATTTCCGTCTGGAAATGGATGGTCTGCAATTCAGCGATATTCCGCTGCTCTCCGGGAGCAATCCTGGTCTGATGCAGCAGGCGGCGAAGTCGTTTAACAACGATTATTCGCTGGTTCGTCTCTATGCGATGGGCATTGATGCCTGGACGCTGGCGAATCACTTTAACCAGATGCGTCAGGTGCCGGGTTTTGCCATTGATGGCAACACGGGCAAACTGAACGCTGACACGGATTGCGTGATCAACAGGAAGTTGGCATGGAACCAGTATCGTCAGGGACAAATCGTTCCGGTGCAGTAAACCGCCAGCGCATTGGCGCTGAGCAGGAGCAGCAGGCGCGTCGCTATCTGGAACGCGCCGGGCTGCAGTGGGTCGCCAGCAATGTGCGGTGTCGCAGCGGGGAAATTGACCTGATCATGCGCGATGCCGACTGCTGGGTGTTTGTTGAAGTGCGCTATCGGCGTGATGCGCGATATGGCGGTGCGGCTGCCAGCGTCACTCGCCAGAAACAACAAAAGCTGCTGCGTACCGCCGCACTGTGGTTACTGGCACGCGGCGGTAGTTTCGATACGGTGAATTGCCGTTTTGACATCATTGCCATTACCGGGCGCGAGCTGGAGTGGCTGCCCGATGCCTTTAATGCCGATGGATAGAACCAGGTGGTCTTGTGCAGGACAGAATTAAAGCGTGTTTTACCGAAAGTATTCAGACTCAAATCGCCGCTGCGGAAGCGCTGCCGGATGCCATTTCCCGCGCGGCCATGACGCTGGTGCAGTCGCTGCTGAACGGTAACAAAATCCTGAGCTGCGGCAACGGTGCGTCATCGGCCAACGCGCAGCATTTCGCCGCCAGCATGATCAATCGTTTTGAGACCGAGCGTCCCAGCCTGCCCGCGCTGGCACTGAGCGCCGACAACGTGATGCTGACGGCGATTGGTAACGATCGTCTGCATGATGAGATTTATGCCAAGCAGGTTCGCGCGCTTGGTCAGGCCGGTGATGTGCTGCTGGCCATTTCAACCCGTGGTAACACCCGCGATATTGTGAAAGCGGTTGAAGCTGCGGTTACTCGCGATATGACTATCGTCGCGCTGACCGGCCATGACGGCGGTGAGCTGGCGGGCCTGCTGGGTCCGCACGATGTGGAAATTCGCATTCCGTCACATCGCAGCGCACGCATTCAGGAAATGCATATGCTGACGCTGAATTGCCTGTGCGATTTGATTGATAACACTTTGTTCCCACACCAGGAATGACTGAAGGAGCTCAAATGAAAGCATTGAACGCTGTCGCCATTCTGTTAACCGCCATGCTGTTGCAGGGCTGTGTCGCCGTTGTCGCGGGCGGTGCCGCTGTCGCCACCAAAACGGCCACCGATCCCCGTACCGTAGGTACCCAGGTGGATGATGGTACGCTGGAGTTACGTGTCACCAACGCGCTGGCGAAAGATGAACAAATCAAAAACCAGGCTCGTGTGGTCGTCACCGCGTATCAAGGCAAAGTGCTGCTGACCGGCCAGTCACCGTCTGCCGACCTGGCGAGCCGCGCGAAACAGATCGCCATGGGCGTCGATGGTGCCACCGAAGTCTATAACGAAATCCGTACCGGCCAGAAAGTCAGCCTCGGGACCTCCTCTTCTGATACCTGGATCACCACCAAAATTCGTTCGCAGCTGTTGGGCAGTGATCAGGTGAAATCATCCAACGTGAAAGTGACCACGGAAAATGGTGAGGTGTTCTTGCTGGGTCTGGTGACACAACAAGAAGCGGCAGCTGCCGCGGATGTGGCCAGCCGTGTCAGCGGTGTGAAGCACGTGACCACAGCCTTTACCATTCTGAAATAACGGCAAAATAAAAGGCGCACAACGGTGCGCCTGTTTATCAAACCAAGGCAGCCTCTATCGGCTGCCTTTTTCATCCCGGAAGGTCAATGACCAGCGCACGCAGCGGCGTTTTCGCCTGTAACGTGATCTGGTTCTCTTCACTCAAAAACGCCCCATCACCGCAGCCGAGTCGTTCCTGATTAGCACTGTTGGCTTGCAGATCCAGTGAGCCATGAATCGATTGCAGATACGCGCGCGCGCCATGGAGTTTCACCGTGTAATGCTCACCGGGAGCCAGCGTCACCTGATGCACCCAAACCTGTTGGCGCAGTTGCAGGCTACCTTCGGCACCATCCGGCGAAGCCAGCAGCAAGCAGGTTTGTTCCGGCAACGCCATTTTCTGCAGCAGCGGATTTTCACGGTCGGGGCAAGCGGCCAGCCACAGTTGCATACGCGTAAGGGGGCGATCTTTGCTGATATTGATTTCGCTGTAATTCACGCCCTGACGCGTGGATAACAGCATTGCTTCCCCGGCGTTGGCGATCAGATGATTCCCTTCACTGTCGCGGTATTCCGCTTCGCCTTGCAGCACCAGGTTCAGCACATCGACTTGCGGATAGCTGCGCGGCTGAAACGCGGCACCCGGCGCCAGCACTTCCTGGTTGAGCACGCGTAAGGACGCGTAGCCCATCATTTTAGGATCAAAATAGTGGCCAAAAGAGAAGCTGTATCGCGCCTGCAACCAACCGAAATCGGCTTGGCCACATGCGGACGCGCAGCGGGTTGTCATCATGAATTACCTCCGACGCTCTGCGGTGATAATCGATCGCAGGCTTTATACGTCAATGGTAAAAGGCTGGACGCCAGATTGTAAGCCAGTTAATCTGCCGGGCATGTTCAAATTTACTGACAGAGAACCGGCATGGCAAAAGACCGCGCGTTAACCCTCGAAGCTTTACGTGTGATGGATGCTATTGATCGTCGTGGCAGCTTTGCCGCAGCGGCCGATGAACTGGGTCGTGTTCCCTCTGCATTAAGCTACACCATGCAGAAGCTGGAAGAGGAACTGGACGTGGTGCTGTTTGACCGCTCTGGCCACCGCACTAAATTCACCAATGTAGGACGCATGCTGCTGGAGCGTGGTCGCGTGCTGTTGGAAGCGGCCGATAAACTCACCACCGATGCCGAAGCCCTTGCGCGCGGTTGGGAAACCCATCTGACCATCGTGGCGGAAGCGCTGATCCCCACCAATCTGCTGTTCCCCATCGTCGAGAAGCTGGCGGAAAAAGCCAATACGCAGATTTCGCTGGTCACTGAAGTGCTGGCGGGTGCGTGGGAGCGGCTGGAACAGGGCCGCGCCGATATCGTGATTGCGCCCGATATGCATTTTCGCGCCTCGACCGAAATCAACACCCGCAAGCTTTACAGCATCATGAGCGTGTACGTGGCCAGCCCGGATCATCCGATTCATCAGGAAGCCGAGCCGCTGTCCGAAGTGACCCGCGTGAAGTATCGCGGTATTGCCGTAGCGGATACCGCGCGCGAGCGTCCAGTTTTAACCGTGCAGTTGCTGGATAAACAGCAGCGATTGACGGTCAGCAGTATGGACGACAAACGCCGTGCGCTGCTGGCAGGATTGGGTGTCGCCACCATGCCCTACCCGATGGTGGAGCAGGATATCGCCGAAGGGCGTCTGCGTGTGGTGAGTGCCGAATACACGCGTGAAGTGGATATTATTATGGCGTGGCGCCGCGACAGTATGGGTGAGGCCAAGGCGTGGTGTTTACGTGAGATCCCGCGGTTGCTGGCGAAGCGCGGTTAGGGTGGTGCGTGCTGACTCCCTCACCCCAGCCCTCTCCCGCAAGCGGTAGAGGGGGCAGATCCAGCATCTGAGTGAAAACGGAACGCCACCTAAACATTCCCTCGCCCACTTGCAGTAGAGGGGGCCGACCCAGCATCGCAGTGATAACGGTGCGCCCCCTAAACATTCCCTCGCCCGCTTGCGGGAGAGGGTTAGGGTGAGGGTGAAAGACCACCGCCCTTCACATCCTGCTCAAACAATCTATCGCTACCGCTTTAAAACTGACGAAATCGCCACAATCCCGCAGCCGTGCGGCCGCCCTTTCGCGCAGAAAGGTCACGAACAGATCGTAAATCGCCATCGCCTCTTCGTACTCGCTTTTGCTGATCGCCAGCAGGAAAATCACCGATGCCGTTTCATCACCCCAGCTCACGCCATGCGGTGCCAGCACGGTGTAGACCACGGTTTTCTTCGCCAGTAATCCCAGCGAGTGCGGCAGCGCGATACCTTCGCCAAGCAGCGTGCTGACTATCGCTTCACGCTCTTCAACCGACGGATAAAAATCGGCATCCACATACCCTTCCCGCTCCAGCTGCTCGCACAACACACCGAACAGCGCCGACTGTGACATCGGCTTATCCAGCACCATAAAGTGCTGCGCATCGAAGTACTTCTCCAGCATGTACGGACGGGTGCGATCCACCAGCACCAGCTTACCCAACTGCTCAAGCTGGAACTCAGTCGGGAACGGCGACATCACCACAATCGGCTTGTTCTTCTCGCTGAGACGCGCGGTCGAAATCACGAAGTCTTCGTCGATGTGCGCGCGCATCTCATAATCACGCTGCGATAAACGCGCCGTGACCACTAATTGCGGATATTTGCGCAGCAGCAGCGCCTCAATCATGCGTAGCGTGGAGTTGCCGCTGTCGCACACCAGCAGCACCTGCGGGTGGCGCTGATAGCCGACATCGTAGTGGCGTTCCAGCCCGACGCCGATGTGCAGCACCAGGAACCCGATCTCGTTTTCGCTGATGCTGTAAGGCGTGTACTTGCCCCAACTGGTCACCGCCGCCAGCGTCACGTCATACGCCATTGGATAGTGCTGTTTGATGTTGCTCAGCAAGGGATTCGGAATATGGATTTGGTAGCGCACCCGAGTGATCATGGTCTTAATATGGGTGAGCAGATCGGCGCGCAGTTGTTCATCCTGCTGGAGCCGGTAGTTGTAATGGGTGTTGATGTAGTTCAGCAGGTAATCGACCAGCGCATCGGCGTCATCCGCATTGATGGTGCTGGGCGCTAATGCCTGGATCTGGCGCGCGGCAATATTGACGCGCAGCCAGTTTTCTTCGGCCTGCGAGATCGGTTTGCCCACCAGCGGCCGCATCAGGTTCACCAAATCCTGCGCCGCTTCACGCACTTCATCACCGACATCTTCTGCGCCGGGATCGTTAAGTGGAAAACCCTCGCTGATGCGGCGTATCGCCACGGCGCAGTAGATTTGCAGATAGCGTTCCCCCTCATCACTGAGGCGAATCGCGTGCTGAGCGAAGCAGTGTTCCAGCAGCGGCTTTAACTGATCCAGCATGCCGCTGTGCAAGGCTTCCACCGTCAGCAGCGGGCTGTCTGGCGTCACCTGATCGATCTGCCAGAGCAAATCCGTCAGGCAGGTGCGGATCGCCGCCTCACTGCCAAACAGCTTCATGCCGTAACGCGGTTTGGTTTCGATATTGAGATGATAGCGGCCGAGCCATTCACGCACTTCCGCCATATCACTTTGCAACGTTGCGCGGCTGACAAACCACTCTTCCGACAAATCTTCCAGCTTGAGGGAATAGGCGGCGGTGAGGAAACGCGTCAGCAGATAGCGCACGCGGTCCTGCGACGTGCGCGGCACGCGCAACGGCGCGGCGCTCTCTTCCTGCAAGCGGTCGAAACGCACCACGTCGTCAATCTTTAGTTGATAGCCCGCGCCGCGCGCCAGCACGAACTGCGCGCCGTGTTGCTCCAGCAGCGCATTCAGCGCGGTGATATCGGTGCGCACCGTGCGCGTGGAAACAGAAAAGCGGCGCGCCAACTCATCCTGCGGCAGCGTTTCGTTTTGTAGCGCAGCGAAAAGTTGTGCCAGTCGCTGATTGGGAAATCTCACGGAGCCTCACCTGTACTGATGTGTTACAGCAATTTTTTGCACGTTGCCAGAAGCTGACGCACATCGTCAATGCGCGTGTCACCGGTGGCGCTATCGATAATCGAACTATAGACGTGCGGGATAACTTTGCTTACGCCTGCATCGAGCGCAATCTGCACAATGGCTTCGAAATTATTGAGATCGATGCCGCCAGTCGGCTCCAGCCAGAAGTCGTGACGCGCACAGGCTTCCGCCACCGCGCGATACTCATTCACCGCTTTCAAACCGCCCATGGGGAAGTATTTCACTGAGCTGCCACCCATGTCTTGCAGCATGGCAATCGCGCTGTCGATTGGCACAATCGCATCTTCAACCTGCGAACTGCGTGGCCCGGTGGAGATCTTCACCAAACCTGGCGTGCCGGTCGGGGAGATCAATCCATTCACGACGGTTTGGTTCTGGCCCAGCAGCGCACGGCTGGTCGCCACACCGGTAAACACCTGGTTGACGTGCTGTGGTTGAAGCACCGCAGAGATTTCACTCACCATCGCCGACTGATTCGGATCGCCCGCGCCCAAGCCCACGGACAGTGCGTTATCGATCAGCGCCGCATACTCGCGCATATCGGCAATCGCTTCTTCGTTACTGGCGTAGTTTTTTGACAGCACCCCCACCAACACATGGCCTTCCGCTGCCTGCCAAATCTCTTTAGCATTCTGCTTTGAACCCGCCAGCACGTTGAGGCACAGACGGTCCTGATAGAAATTAGGGTTCAGACTCATGCGCGTTTTCCTCCGCTGATTAACGCCTGGATACGGCTAAAGATGATGTGTAGCTGATCGGCACTCACGCTGCGCACATCGGCTTCAATGATGCCTTCATTGGCTTTATAGCCACGGAAATAGATGGCGATGTCGCCGGTTTTCAGCGCCTGCACCAGTTCGCCAGTGGGCCAACCCGTGACTGCTTCATCAAACTTAATTTCCGCACGGGCGATATCACGTCCTGCCGCATCCCACACCACGCGAGCGGTCACGCCATTTATCCCATTGAGATGGTCGATAAACGGCGTCATCTTGGCGACCATTTCGGCACCGGTGGTTTTCGGCTGTACCAGATAGTTTTCAATCGCTTGCGTCAGACCAAGAATACCCTCTTTGCCGACTTTCATCGCACGACCAATGCCGTTGCTCTGGCGTTTTACCCATTCAACGTACTGGGTACGGCCAATCACCAATCCACTAGTGGGCCCTTCAATCGCTTTCGCACCGCTGTAAATCACCAGATCGGCACCCATCTGGTAGTAGCACTGCAGATCCTCTTCCGCCGCCGCATCCACGATCAATGGAATACCGTGCTTACGCGCAACGACCGCCGCCTGCTCAACGCTGAGGTGGCTTTTCTGCACACAGTGGTGTGACTTGATGTACAGCAGCGCTGCCGTGGTCGGCGTGATGGCTGCCGCCAGTTGTTCTGGCGAGCACTCATTGCTGTAACCCGCTTCGATCAGGCGTCCACCGCCCAGTGCTACCATCGCACCCACCGGAGCACCAAAATTCACGTTGTGGCCTTTTGGCACCACGATATTGTGCGGCACGGTCAGCGGCGCAGCGTGCAGGTTATCCAGCAGCCAGTCGTTATCTTTGACGATCACCGCTGCCACGCTTTGCGCGATACCGGCAGAGGCGCACGACACCACTACTGCATTCTCGACCTCCAGCAATTTCGCGATGTACGCGCCGGTCTTGTTGACCAGATCTTTGATCTCGAAATAGTGATTCAAACCGTAGCTGACCGTGTCCACCACATCAGCAGACGGGGTAGAAACCCCAAGAATGGTCATACGACCGGAGGCATTGATGACCTGTTTCAGGTCATATTTTTCATAAATCGAAGACATGATTGGTTTTCCCTTCATCAGTCAGATGCCACTCACCCGCGACAACCACGGCCAGCGGCAGCAAATGTTGCTCACCCAGAACCCGTTCGCCTTCAGCATCGACGAACGGGCGGGCTTCCTCTTTGACGGTAAAAATGGTCAGGTCGGCGTCATAACCTGCGGTTAAGCGCCCTTTGCCTGCTAAACGCAGGCCAGCCGCGGCGTTCACCGTGACGCAGTCAATAATCTGCGGCAGGGTCATACCGATGCTGAAAAATTTCGACATCACGTGCGCCAGGCTGTGTACCGGCCCGTTGATGCGGTTGCGACAATAGATGTCCGAGCTAATAGTGTCAGGGAGAATGCCCTGCGCGATGGCCTGCCGCGCCACTTCAAAACTGAAGCTGGCACTGCCGTGACCGATGTCCAGCTTCACACCGCGCGCGATGGCATTTTTCACCGCCGCTTTCAGTTCACCTTGCGGCGACAGAATGCGGTTAGGTTTGCCATTGAAGCAGTGGGTGATGATGTCACCGGAAGTCAGCAGATCGGCGATCTCTTCCAGCACCGGTGGGTTATTCCCGATATGCACCATCAATGGCAGATTACCGGCCGCCTGCTGAATGGCTTTGGCACGAATCAGCGGCTGGATGCCGTTTTCACCCACCACGCTGCTGCTCATGCGCGCTTTCAGGCCCACGATAAAGTCTGGACGGCGTTTCACCGCCTGCACCACCGCTTCGCCATCGATCTGCGTCATATCCGCCAGTTCGTTCTGGGTGATGATGCCGGTGCGCGAGATGTTGATCAGCGCACGTACTTCGGTGGTGGCGGAACGGGTAAGCTGATAGAAATCGTCGATATGATCCGCGCCGGTGCTGCCCGCATCGACAACCGTGGTGACGCCCTGCGCCACACCAATCGCGTCGGCTTCATCGTGGTAAATCGGGGATTTGGGGTAGCAGTGTACGTGGCTGTCGATCCAGCCTGCACTGACGTAGTAACGCCCTGCCAGATCGCGCTCCTGCTGAGCTGGGCCGCTGACCTCGCCTACAGCAGCAATTTTGCCGTGCTGGATGGCAATATCCACCAGCTGTTCGTCGCACAGACGCGCGCGGCGCAGAATCAGATCAAACATGTTTACTCCTTACATACATCATGCACATGTCGTAGCGGCACAATTCATTGCGCATTTAACAATGAAGACGCTGCCAAAAAGCGCGATAAATCGCGCCGCTACGAATTTATGCAGACCTGCCTATCACAACGAAATCGGGAACATCGCGCCTAACACCATGGCACCGAGGATCGCACCACCGGTGATCGGTTTGTTCCAGAGATAGAACAGCAGCGCGCCCACCAGCGAACCCAGACCGATTGGAATCGATGCGGCCATCGCAGAGAGAATGATCAACGGCCCAAGGAAGCGACCGGAGGCATTACCTGCGCCCATCATCACGTCCGCACCGTAGGTGGAGTCGCTCTGATTAATGGTGAACTTACGCGCCAGGATAATCAGATAACCAATGGCTAAACCGACGACCAGACCCGTTGCCAGTGAAGCGGCGAAGTTGGCCACTGGGAACACAATCCCTGCCCCGAGCAGCAGCGCCGGAACGCCCAGGCCAACGCCGGTCTGGATTGCGCCACCAATATCGAGGATGCCCACCAGCGAACCTTCGATGATGCGGGCAAACAGGAAACTGGCACCAAATGCCGCCACCGCGCCATACACGCCGGTTTCCATGCCGGAACGCAGCATCGACACAAACGCCACTTCGTTAAACGCGCCAATACCGTACAGGTAGTACATGTGCGTACCGGCAAACACACCCGCAGACAGCAGGCCAACAAAGATCGGGAACGACCAGTCGGCATACCAGAACCCTTTGTTTTCGGTCTCGTTCATGCTTAAGGCTCCTTATTTGCCGCTCAGGCTGTTATGGATCATGTCCAGCCAGCCTGGGATGCCCAGCTGGAAGGATTGCAGCAGCTTCATGTCAAAGCCGCGGAAGAAGCCGCTCAGGGCAAACAGCAGCACGATAGCGAACATCATCACTTTGGTGACCTTGTTCCAGCCGCTCTCTTCCACGCCTTTACCGATCAGGATGCCCAGTACCAGACCCGGTACCGCGTTACCCATGATCAACTGCGCCAGACCGCCAAAAATGGTCGCCCAGAAACCCGATTTCTTACCGGCATCAATCGCCGCCAGCCAGAAGATCACTGGCATCACGGTGTTCACCAGCAGGTTCGCGGCGGGGACTAAGACTTTGACCGCCGTGACCTGCAATGCCGCGGGCACCGCAGAAGCGGTACTGTTGAGGAATGCCACTACGATCATGCCGATGATGCCGCAGGCAATCGCCATGCGTTTCGGATTGTGCAGGGTTTCGGCGAGGTTACGATTTTTCACCATCAACGCTGCCGCGCCCCAGTTGGGAATAATGCGGTGGTCAACGTCCTGTGTGAAGGAACCCGCAGCCACTGACGATGCCCAGGCGTTAAAGAAGAAGCCAAGACCAAAGGAGAAGTGCGATGCAGGATCGCCTTCGCAGGAATTGAGTTCACCCAAGGTACGAAATGCGCCCATACCCTGCGTGGTCGGTGCGTGGAACATGCGCGCTGCGCCCGCTCCTACCCCAACGCCAACCAATCCACCTATGATCAACGACTTAAACAAAATGATCAGAAACATGTTGTTGTACCCTTTGTTGTCGTTTTTATTTCGTCGCGATGAATTCCACCTTGTCGGTATCGATCACGGTGACGCTGACGGTAATTTCCAGCTCGACGCTGAAGTTCCGTCGTTCGCGCGCCAGAAAGAAGAACAAGAACTTCTCTGTGCGTACGCTCTCCTGCGCGCGCAGCACCCGCACATCTATGGGTTCAATGCGCAACAGAATCTTTTGACTGGTGCGCAGCACTTGCTGCTGCACCTTGCTCAGTGCATCGGCAAAGGCTTTTGCTTTGCTGTCGCCTTTGCCCTGCACCGTGACCTGAGTGTCATATTGCTGTTTCATGCTTAGCTGCCGTGCTTCTTGTTCCACGCCTGCACCAGACGTTCACCCAGCTCTTCTTTATCCATAAAGCCGAAGCCCAGCACGGTGGCGCCTTCGTTGATGGCCGTGACGCCCTCATCGATGGAACGCATACCGTGTTTCGCTTTGTAGCCGTATTTATTCTGTGCAGTGATGGCACCCGCACCGCCGCTGCCGCAGAAAGAGATGCCGAAGTCTGCGTTTTCCGCTTTCATTACATCGCCCAGCTTCATGTCTGCCGCGACGCCCGGTACCACGACGGCACGTCCGCCTGCTTTCTCAATACCGGCTGCGACTTTCTGGCCTTTACCCAGACGATCACCAATAACGACAGTTACCATGTTCAATTCCTCTCAATTCAAGATTCGTTCGATTTCGCCACTTCGATATGCACCGAAAGTAGCCAGGCTTCTTCTTTAGGCAGATTGCCAAACAGATCCACCACCTGCTGCGCCAGCGCCATGGTGTCTGGCGAGATATCTTCAAACAGCTCGGCTTCTACTTCTGGCAGCGCCTCACCCGTCAGGGAGCGCCCGGCCATGGCCCGCACATGTGAAGCCAGCATCTGCTGCTGAACCGCATTGGCTTCAATCTGGTGAGCGGTGTAGATCGCCGCAATTTGCTTCATCACGTTATCCGCCAACGCCTGAATGGCTTCCGGCGTACTTTGCTTCAGTGGGACAGCTTCACTCCTCACCTTGTTACTCCTGTTTACTGCGGACAATTAGAGATAATTCGCGTTGAAAAGAAATTACGCTTTCCGCTAGCCGCTGTGGAGACGCATCTTTTCCACCTTGAAGTGGAAATCCCACGGCTGAGTGTGCGCCAGATCGCAGTACGCACGAACTGTGCGAAACAGGTCACAAAATGCGGTGATGTGATGGATTAAAGCGAAAAAAAACGGTGAGGTGAGCGAAGGAAATAAGGCCAGCAGAGGGCTGGCCAAGTTTATCAGCGGAATTTCTTATGGTTGGCGTTGCGAATATCTTCCAGTTTCTTCGCTTCCGTTTTGGCCTCGTCCAGTTTGTTGGCTTTGGCTAACTGGTCAACGACATCAATCTGCGCAATCAACGAATCAAGACCGGCGTGATAATCCTTAATCTGGGCACTGTCGGCTGCCTGACCTTCCAGTTTCTCCGGGGTGGATTTTTTCGCATCCTCCGCCGCCTGGCGCATCTTGCCGAGTGCAGTTTGCATTTCCTGAGCATCGGAGGTTTTTTTCACCACGCTCAGACCATCTTTCAGCGTATCCATATCTTTCTCCAGGTCAGCGGCAAAAACGCTAGCCGAGGAGAACAACAGCGAGAGAGACAACATTGCAATCACATGCTTACGCATACTCGTTCCTTCTTTTTATTTTTGGGCAAAAAAAAGCAGCCTCGCGGGCTGCTTTCAGGAAGCGATGTTTTATTGTCCGGCGATTTTCATCTCCGGCAGCAGCACCGACCCGCATTGTATATTGCTGCGCGTTTCAATGTCGTTACCGAGGGTTACCATATTGAGCCACATGTCTTTCAGGTTGCCCGCAATTGTGATCTCACTCACAGGATATTGGATTTCACCGTTTTCAACCCAGAAGCCTGACGCGCCGCGCGAGTAATCGCCAGTCATGGCACTGACGCTGGAACCCATCATTTCGGTGACCACTAAACCACGGCCCATCTGCTTCAACAGATCCTCAAAGCTGTGGCCCTGACCGGCAATGCGCCAGTTATGGATGCCGCCCGCGTGACCGGTGCTCTGCAAGCCAAGCTTGCGCGCCGAATAGCTGGTCAGCAGCCAGTTTTGCAGTACGCCATCTTTAATGATGTCACGCGCCTGAGTACGCACACCTTCGCTGTCGAACGGCGTGGAAGCCAGCCCTTTCAGCAGATGCGGTTTTTCTTCGATGGTCAGCCATTCCGGCAGAATCTGTTTGCCCAGTGAATCCAGCAGGAAGGTCGATTTACGATAGACGCTGCCGCCGCTGATCATGCCCACCAGATGACCGAACAAACCGGTCGCCACTTCTGGCGCGAAGATCACCGGTGCTTTCATGGTTGACAGCTTACGCGGCGCTAAACGTGACAACACGCGACGCGCGCACTCCTGCCCCACCCATTCCGCGCTTTTCAGGTCGTCCATTGAGCGACCAATGGTGTAGGCGTAGTCACGCTCCATGTCGCCATCTTGCTCTGCAATCACGCAGCTGGAGAGTGAATGACGGCTTGAGCAGTAGCTTTGCAGCATGCCGTGGCTGTTACCAAACACTTTGATGCCGACATGGCTGTTAAAGCTGCCGCCTTCGGTATTGGTGATGCGCTTATCCGCCTGCAGTGACGCTTGCTCCGCCTGAGCGGCCAGTTCGATAGCGCGATCGGCATCGATCTCCCACGGGTGGTAGAGATCAAGATCCGGCGCTTCAAAAGCCAGCAGATCGGGATCGGCGGGTGCACCAAAAGGATCAACCGAGGTGTAACGGGCAATATCGATCGCCGCCTGCACGGTGCGTTTAATCGCATCCGGGCTAAGGTCGGTTGAGGAAGCACTGCCTTTGCGGTTTTGATGATAGACGGTGATGCCGAGCGCACCATCGCTGTTGAATTCGACGTTTTCGACTTCGCCGTAGCGGGTGCTGACGCCGATGCCGGTGGTTTTAGTGACCGCCACTTCTGCACCATCGGTGCTGACTTTCGCCAGTTCCAGCGCCTGCGCGACAGCCTGTTCTAACACTTTACGTTGTTCTGCAACCTGAGTAGATACGTTCATCGACCTGCCGTCTAATCTTAAGTATGAATTTATTGAGTCTATCAGACTCAGAGAACAATTTCGCAGTCGCCCGATAAACTGGTAGGATTAGCCTCTTTTTTTTAGGGAGCCAAGAGATGACCAAGCAGCCCGATGACTGGCTCGACGATGTGCCGGATAATCAAAACGAAGAAGATGAAGACGATGAGATTATCTGGGTCAGTAAAAGCGAAATTAAACGCGACGCCGAAGAGCTAAAACGCCTCGGTGCCGAGTTAGTGGATTTAGGGAAAAACTCCCTCGATAAGATCCCCCTCGACGAAGATCTGCGTGCCGCCATTGAACTGGCGCAGCGCATTAAGAAGGAAGGCCGTCGCCGCCAGTTGCAGCTGATCGGTAAGATGTTGCGCGCGCGCGATGAAGATCCGATCCGTCAGGCGCTGGATAAGCTGAAGAACCGCCACAACCAGCAGGTTGCGCTGTTCCATAAACTCGAGCAATTGCGCGATCGTTTGATTGAGAAAGGCGATGATGCCGTGGCAGAGGTGATTGCCCTCTATCCAGACGCGGACCGTCAGCAGTTGCGCAGCATGATCCGTAATGCGCAGAAAGAGAAAGCCGCGAACAAGCCGGTTAAATCAGCCCGTCAGATTTTCCAGTATCTGCGCGAGTTGGCAGAAGCATAGGTCCTCTGCGTCTGCAGCCCTCACCCTAACCCTCTCCCGCAAGCGGGCGAGGGAATGTTTAGGTGGTGCAAATACAGTGCGCCATTCGGCTCCTTCTCCCGCTTGCGGGCGAGGGAATGTTTAGGTGGGGATTCAATGCAAATGCAGTGCGCCATTCGGCTCCTTCTCCCGCTTGCGGGAGAAGGTTGGGATGAGGGTCAGCGAACACTCCCGCCCAATTATTTCGCCAATCTCTCCAGCAGTTTCTGATGAATACCACCAAAACCGCCGTTACTCATCACCAGGATGGAATCTCCTGGCTGGGCCTCTTTCGCCACCATCTCTACCAGCGTATCAATATCCGCGCTCCACTTGGCTGGCTGGACACAGGCTTCCGCCACATCCGACACCTGCCACGGAATATGATGTGGCTGGAACAGGAACACGTTATCAGCACGGCCCAGTGACGGTGCCAAATCGTTTTTACTGACGCCCATCTTCATGGTGTTAGAGCGTGGTTCCAGCACTGCCAGAATGCGCGCCGTGCCACCGACTTTACTGCGCAGCGCCGCCAGCGTGGCGTGGATTGCTGTAGGGTGATGTGCAAAGTCGTCATACACCTTGATGCCATTCGCTTCACCACGCAGTTCCAGGCGACGACGTGCATTAATAAAGCTGCTGAGCGCTTCACCTGCATCCACGGGTTTCACGCCCACGTGACGAGCGGCGGCAACCGCCATCAGGCCGTTGTGCATGTTGTGTTCGCCCACCAGCGCCCAGTTCACTTCGCCGACTTTCTCGCCATCAAGCCAGATTTCCCAGTGTGATGAGTCCGGCGTCAATTTCTTCGCCTGCCAGTGGCCGTTGTCGCCCACGGTTTCCTGCTCGCTCCAGCAGCCCATCGCCATCACCTGCTTGAGATTATGATCGTGCTCTGGCAGCAGGATCTTACCCTGTCCCGGCACGATACGAATCAGGTGGTGGAACTGTTTCTGGATCGCACGCAGATCGTCAAAAATATCGGCGTGATCGAATTCGAGGTTGTTGAGGATCAGGGTGCGCGGGCAGTAATGGACAAACTTAGAACGTTTGTCGAAGAACGCGCTGTCGTACTCATCCGCCTCAATGACGAAGAATGGACTTTTTCCTAATTTTGCCGAAACGTCGAAGTTTCCAGGCACACCACCGATGATAAAGCCCGGCTCAAGGCCACAGGCCTCCAGAATCCACGCTGCCATGCCTGCGGTGGTGGTTTTTCCGTGGGTGCCCGCCACGGCCAGCACCCAGCGATCGCGCAGCACGAAATCGTGCAGCCACTGTGGGCCAGACAGGTAAGGAATGTTGCGTTCCAGTACCGCTTCCACACACGGATTACCGCGCGTCATGGCGTTGCCAATGATCACCAAATCCGGTTGCGGATCGAGTTGACTGGCATCATAACCTTCTGTTAATTCAATGCCTTGCTGCTCCAGCAAGGTGCTCATCGGCGGGTAGACATTGGCGTCTGAACCGGTCACTTCGTGTCCCAGTGAACGGGCGAGCATCGCCAGTCCGCCCATGAAAGTGCCGCAAATCCCAAGGATGTGAATACGCATAAAGAGACCCATTACTCAAAAGTTCGGCGCACAGTGTAACCCCGAGCAGAGTGGGAAGAAACGGATTAGGACTATGGTTTTTAAAGTTCAATCGGCTAAACTGCGCTCATACGTTGGTAGCGTGTTACAGCTGCTACCACTCCACCGTAGATTCAGGGAATGTGTTATGAAAACGTTAGGCGAATTCATCGTCGAGAAGCAACACGACTTTCCTCACGCCACAGGTGAACTGACGGCGCTGATTTCCTCCATTAAGCTCGGGGCTAAGATTATCCACCGCGACATCAACAAAGCGGGTCTGGTGGATATTCTTGGTGCCAGCGGCGTGGAAAACGTGCAGGGTGAACAGCAGATGAAGCTGGACCTGTTCGCGAATGAAAAACTGAAAGCTGCCCTGAAAGCGCGTGGCGTGGTTGCCGGTATCGCTTCTGAAGAAGAAGATGAGTTTGTCATCTTTGAAGGTTCAGAGGACGGTAAATACGTGGTGTTGATGGACCCACTGGATGGTTCTTCCAACATTGACGTTAATGTTTCCGTTGGTACCATTTTCTCTATCTATCACCGCATCAGTGAGCCGGGCACCCCGATCACCGAAGCGGACTTCATGCAGCCGGGCAACAAGCAAGTCGCTGCCGGTTATGTGGTGTACGGTTCTTCCACCATGATGGTCTACACCACCGGTGTGGGCGTGCATGCGTTTACCTACGATCCGTCGCTCGGCGTGTTCTGCCTGAGCCACGAGCGCATGACCTTCCCAGAGAAAGGCTATACCTACTCAATTAACGAAGGTAACTACATTCGCTTCCCACAGGGCGTGAAGAAATACCTGAAATTCTGTCAGGAAGAAGATGTGGCGACCAAGCGCCCGTACACATCGCGCTACATCGGTTCACTGGTGGCAGACTTCCACCGTAACCTGCTGAAAGGCGGCATCTATCTCTATCCAAGCACCGCCAGCCATCCGAAAGGCAAGCTGCGTCTGCTGTATGAGTGCAACCCAATGGCGTTCCTGGCGGAGCAGGCTGGCGGTAAAGCCAGTGACGGTGAGCATCGTATCCTCGACATTCAGCCTGAAACGCTGCACCAGCGTTGCCCGTTCTTCTGCGGCAACGATGCGATGGTCGATGACGTTGAGCGCTTCATCCGTGAATTCCCGGACAGCCACGCGTAAATTGATCTGAGATGAAAAAGCCCGCTCTTAATGAGCGGGCTTTTTTTTTACGCGGTGACCACACGGAACTGCGCCATCGACTCCTGCAACTGCTGCGACTGCGCTTCCAGTGACTGGGTGGCGGCGCTGGCTTCTTCCACCAGCGCGGCGTTCTGCTGCGCGGCTTCATCCATCTGCGTCACCGCTTGATTCACCTGTTCAATGCCACGACTCTGCTCTTCTGAGGCAATCGAAATCTCTTTCATCAGTGACGTGACGCGCATCACTTCAGTGGAGATCTCGTCCATGGTTTCACCCGCACGCGTGGCCATGTCGCTGCCCTCTTTGACGCGCGTCTGGGATTCACTGATCAGCTCGCGGATCTCTTTCGCGGCGGTGGCGCTGCGTCCGGCCAGGGTGCGTACTTCATTCGCGACCACGGCAAAACCACGCCCCTGCTCCCCGGCACGCGCCGCTTCAACCGATGCGTTGAGCGCGAGGATATTGGTCTGGAAAGCAATGCCGTCGATAACGCTAAGAATATCGCCGATGCGGTTTGAGCTTTGAGTGATCTCCTGCATCTTCTCCATCACGTAGCCCACCACTTCAGCACCGCGATCCGCGCTGGTCGAGACATTGCTGGCTAACTGGTTCGCCTGCTGCGCATTGCTGGCATTAAGACGCACTGTCGCGGTGAGCTGCTCCATACTGGCCGCCGTCTGCTCCAGCGACGCCGCCGACTCTTCAGTGCGCTGTGACAAATGCACGGTGCCTGCCGCCAGTTCACGGCTGCCCACGTCAATCTGCAGACTGGCCTCACGCACCTGACTGACGGAATCACGCAACGCCAGCTGCATATCGGACAGTGCCTGATTAAGACGACCAATTTCATTACTGCCCGCTGCGGGTAACGGCTGTGAAAGATCGCCTGCCGCAATCTGCTCCAGATGCGCAATGGCGCTGTCGAGAGGGCGCAGTAACGAGCGACGTAACAGCTGCCAGGCCAGCACGATTAGCAGCAGCGTCAGCGCCATCACCACGCCAATCATTACTTTCATCTGCACTTCGTTATCTGCCGCTTGCTGCAAACGCGCAGCGGAGACTTGATCGGCATACTGGCTGAAATCATTCACCGCTTTCGAGTAGTTGGCCGCGAGCTGCGACTGCTTCCCTTCCAGCACCTGATAATACTCATCGGTGTACTGCTTTTTCAGGGCATCCATCATCGGCGTGATGCCCTCTTTGTCGTAGATGGCATAAGTGGCGACGACGGCATCCGCCAAGGTTTTCCCCTGAGCGGTGACCGTGCCCGCATCGACAAAGGCTTTCAGTAAGGCGTGCGAGCTATCCACAGCGGCCTGCGCTTGATTCGTGACTTTCGTTCCGTCATCCAACAAACCAATCTCGATTTTGCGTACCGCCAACGCCGCATTGGCGCGTGCACGCATCAGTTCAGAGCGGCTTTGATACAACTTATTCAGCTCAATCCCCTGGATGCGGTTTAACGCGTCCAGAGATTGATTCCCAGCATTGATGGCATAAATACCCATGGCGCTGACGGCTAACAGCATCACCGTCATGATGGCCAACAACACAAGCAAAGCGGTACGTATTGATAGTTGTCTGATCATGATCATTCCCGTGTGTATGGAAAAAGGCAGAACTCCACTGGCCCTAAAACGGAGAGATTATCGGCAGTTGATCACAGAAACTTTATCCAGAGTTGATAGTCATTCGGCTGGCAATCCCCTACTCTTCACAATGAATTAAGTGTGACCGCCAAAAATGAAGGGATAAATTGATGAAAAAATGGCTTTTGCTCGCCTGCTTTTGCACCTCGGGAATGGCGCTGGCGCAAACCCATCCGCTGGATCAGCAGCTACAACAATGTCTGAACAAGGAATCGTCTACCGCCGGCATGTCGCAGTGCTACAGCGCGGCCAATCAGTCCTGGGACAAAGAGATGAATGTTCAGTACAACCAGGCAATGAAAAAATTAACCGGTGACGCTAAAGACAAATTACGCACTGCCCAGCGTGCGTGGCTGACATACCGCGACAGCTGGATGGATGCCAGCCGCAGCTATTTCCTGAGCAGCCAGGGCAGCATGGCGGCCCTCTCCGTAGGTGCGCAAGGGGTCAACCTGGTGCGTAATCAGGCATTAATGTTGCAATCAATCAACAAAGGCAGTTGCGCCAATCCCGATGATTGTTGATAAATGGGGGCGTTAAAAAACGTCAGCGCGGGCACTGATCCGCGCACCTATCCATCTACAGGGAGAAATCATGGCTGCTTATGCCTCTACCATCATTCTGGTTTGCCTCGCCGTTCTCAGCTATTTCGTGCACAACAGCGCTGTCACTATCTCGATTCTGATCTTACTCGCCATCAAACTCACGCCGCTGTCGCAGTTCTTTCCGTATGTGGAAAAACAGGGGATTCAGATCGGTATCATTATTCTGACCGTGGCGGTAATGGCACCGCTGGCCAGCGGCACCTTGCCGGCTTCGTCACTGCTAAAGTCCTTTGCTAACTGGCAATCGATTGTGGCGATTATTGTCGGGGTGTTTGTTGCCTGGCTGGGTGGTCGTGGCGTCAGTTTTATGAGTGTGCAGCCATCGGTGATTGGTGGATTGTTGATCGGCACGGTAATTGGCGTGGCGTTTTTCCGTGGTGTCCCGGTCGGACCACTGATTGCTGCGGGGATTGTCTCGCTGTTTGTCACCGCTAAGTAGGCCGTTGGAGCATTCCGAAACGCCAAAAAGGGGGCATACTTTCAGAGTCAGTTGGCTATAATAGCCGTCACTCAACATACGACCAATGAAGGAAAGCCAGATGAGTTTGAACCAGGTGCCTGCAGGTAAAGAACTGCCAGAAGATATCTATGTCGTTATCGAGATCCCAGCGAATGCCGATCCGATCAAATATGAAGTGGACAAAGAGTCTGGCGCCCTGTTTGTAGACCGTTTCATGTCTACCGCCATGTTCTATCCGTGCAACTACGGTTACATCAACCACACCCTGTCTCTGGATGGTGATCCGGTTGACGTGCTGGTGCCAACCCCGTACCCGCTGGTGCCGGGTTCTGTGATTCGCTGCCGTCCAGTTGGCGTGCTGAAAATGACCGACGAGTCTGGTGAAGATGCCAAACTGGTTGCGGTTCCGCACACCAAACTGAGCAAAGAATACGATCACATCAAAGATGTGAACGACCTGCCAGAGCTGCTGAAAGCGCAGATCACCCACTTCTTCGAGCACTACAAAGACCTGGAAAAAGGCAAATGGGTGAAGGTTGACGGCTGGGACAACGCAGAAGCGGCCAAAGCTGAAATCATCTCTTCTTTCGAGCGCGCTCAGAAGAAATAATCGAGTCCTGGTGCGCATGAATGCGCACCCTACAACGTAGGGTGCACATGCCACGACCGGATGTTAAAAAAACACCGTCCATTGGACGGTGTTTTTATTTATGCCTCGGTATCCTCGTCGCGTTTTAGCCAGTCACCACTCGCGATGCGGGTGCGACCAGCTATCGAACGCTGATACACATACAGCCAGGCAGTGCCGTAAGGCGTCTGGATAAGTTGGCGTTTGTATTCGCCATTCTTGGTGCGCAAGGCATCAAGTTCGCCGAGCGTGCTGGCATCGATGCGATAAACCTCGCAACAGACCTTGCCTGCACCCTCAACCACGCCCGGATAATGACCCAGATTGTAGAGATCGAACCCTTCAATCTGATGGTCTCCGAGCCATTGCGCATTCGTCATCCAATGACTGTTTCCCTGTTTGCGCCGTAAACTGCCGTAGACAATTATTCGCATTGCTAAAACTCAAACTGATAGAGCAAATCCAGTGCCTGATCGAGACCCGACACGGCTTCTAAATAGAGTTTGGGCATCAGGCGATAACGCAAGGTTAAAGTCGCCAGTGAATCAAATATGCCGACACCGTATTTTACTTGTAGACCCGGCAGTACATAACCACTCACCTGCACCTGCTGGCTGTCGCCCACGCCGGTGGTATCGAGGGCAAGGTTACTCACGCCGAATGTCTCGCCGATTTTACCCATAACCTGACCACTTTGTGCAACCCCTAACCCTACAAGTGCTGAAGTTAATGCATTGCTGTCACCGTCGCTGCTCAGTCCCTGGCCGCGTAACAGGTAAGAAAGCGCTTCCTGTTGCGACATTGCCGGGTCAGAGAACACCTCCACTTTCGGTTCATCCGCTAAGCCAGTGACACGGATACCGGCCGTGACATCATCTTCGGTTGCCTCTGGATTACGTATCGCCTCCAGATTCACATACGGCTGATCCGGTGGTCCGGCAAACTGCAGCTCCCCTTTGCGCACAATCAAATCCTGACCATAGGCGTGGAAACGGCCATCCGGAATATTGATTTGCCCGTTCAGGCCCAGGCCGTTTTTATCCTGTACCAGTTTAAGATCGCCGTTCAGTTTGGCTTTCAGACCAAAAGCAGAGAGGCGCACATCGTTGCCAACGTGGACCACCAGGTTGCTGTTGATCGGAATCGCCGCCGTCTTCGGCTGAATCGGTTTCAGATCTTTATCCAGCATCACCTCATCGGATGAGACACCGGTGGCGCTCTCTGGCACCTCCTGCACCGTGATACGCGCCCAAGGAATATCAACCTTGCCATCAAGATTAAACGCGGCTGGCGTGGCCTCGAATACCAGATCCGGTGATACATCCATACGTACCATCGGCGGCACCGTCACGCGGATACGGCTGCCCTGGGCTGTCACACGGGCACGCCAGTTATCCAGTTGGCTCCAGTCGGCATTACCGCCCAGGTTCAGGTTGCCCTGCGTGGTTTGCAACAGGCCGTTGAGCGTGGAGCTCATGCCGTTGAACACCATATTCAGGTTGGCGGAGGTGAGCGAAACCGGCATAAAGCTGGCCTGCACATTCACATCGCTCAACCCCAACTGGCCAAACACTTGCGGCTGTTGTAACGAACCGCCCAGACGCAGATTGCTGTTGAGATTGCCTTTGATCTTCTCACCCTGCATCAACGCCGGGTTGAACATCGCCAGTGACAGATTGCTGATGCCCACGTTACCTGACAGCAGTCGACGGCTTTGCGGATCGGCAATTTGCACGTTACCGCTCAACTGACCGTTGTTGACGATGTGGATCAGCCAGTCGAGTTGTGCGCGTCCATTACGCATCGCCGCATTGAGGTTGAGCGTATCGAAAGCAATCGGCAGCGTGTTGCCCTGCACATCCTGCTCCACTTTCACCCCGTTGCCTTTGAGCGATACGGTGCCAGTAGGCAGTGCGCCATCAGCGGTCCAGTTCACCCGCGCATCACCGCTGAATACGCCGTTGAGCTTGGTGGCATCGGTGAGGAAGGGTTTGATCATCGCCAAATCGAAGCGATTGAGTACCACATGGGCGTGACCGCTTGGCCCTGCTTCAATCGGTTCTGGTACGCAGACTTGTGCATTCGGGTTCTGCCAGCAGTGAGGCCCGATAGTCGCAGTCTGCTTGCTGTTGAGATAATCGATCGCCATGGCGCGCGTCAGACGCCATTCACCCACCGGCGTGTCAAAGTGGGTGTTGTTGAGATTGCCCTGCCAGCGTTGAGTTTGACGATCAAAGCTGCCGTTCAGTGCCAGCTGGCCGGAGACCGGTTCACCTTGTACGTTTAGCTTCAGCTGATGCTGTTTCTCATTGCCGTCAGCATTCAGCGTCAGCAGGTTGATCTTCAGCGCATCCTGTTGCAGTTGCTCGACGCGCAGTTGCAGCTTACCGGCAATCTGCTCGCTGGATTTCACGTCGCCTTGCAGCGCCACGCGTTGAATATGCAACTGCTGCCAGCGTAAGCCGGTTGCCGTCAGGTCCGCCAGTAATTGCGGCGCCTTCAGCGTTCCGCGTGCTTTCACTGTGCCTTTCGCCACCCCGCCGAGACCTGGCAGCGCGTTGTCCAGCTGCGGCGCATCAATGTTGGCATCCAGATTGAGTGCATCGCCCAGCTCCCCCTTCACATCCAGATGGTTGCGGCCCAGCGCAATGTTGATGCCAGGGATTTTCCACTGGTTGTAGCTGTTGCCAGTGAGCGAACCTTTCGCGCTGACAAGGTTCTGCTTCACGTTGCCCTTCAGCTCCAGCTGCGGCACGCTGAGCTGCCAACTGCCGCCATACAGGCTGCCACGCGTAGCAATTTTGCCGTCGAGCTTGGCGGGCCAGTCTGGATACTGTTTGGCAGTGTTGATACCCGACAGCGTCAGTTCACTGCGCCAGCTAATGGCTTTGCTCCAGTCCACCAGCGCCGTCAAATCCACGTTGCCCTGCAGCGCCGCAATACGCAGCTTATCAAGATTGAACTGCTGCACATTGCCTTTACCGTCCAGCGCCAGAGTGGCAGGCGGCACGCCTTCCCCTTTCACGGCAGTGCGCAGCGACATCACATAGTCAGTGGCTTTGCCTTTGAACTGATAATCGAGGTTATCGGCCTGATACTGCACCGGGCCGGTCAACGGCCAGCGCAGTTGCGGACTGGTGAGTTTGAGTGACAGCGGTAATCCGGCGACCGCCGGTTGTGCAGCGGCATCCAGCTGTGCCTGCACCGGGCCGGAAAGATTCAGCCCCAGCTTGAGTTCTTCACGCATCGCACCGCTGAGGTTCATTTTGATCTTTTCACCCTTGATAGGGTCGAGATTCAGTGAACCATTGAGGGTGAAGTTCACCGGCCAGTTATCGGCCAGCTGCGCGTCACCGCTGGCGTTGACCTGCCCTTGCGGTGAATCGACGTCAAAGGTTTCCAGTTGCAGATGGCGATCGGCGGTTTTGGCTTTCAGCAACAGACGCGTGATGGTGACATCAGTGTCACCGGTCAGGCGTAACTGCTCGCCGAGCAACTCTTGCACGGTGATATCCAACGGCAGTTGGAAATCCGGTAACTCTGGCAACAGCGGTTTGGCGAACATCTCCTGCAGAGTTTCACCCAACGGCTTTTCATCTGGCTGCGGCTGCTGCACTTTTGGCTGCACCACTTGCTCATCGACCACTTTCGCCGCTTTCGGCAGCGCAATCAGCAGGCTTTGAATATGCGTCGGCGTTAACGTCAGCGCACGTCCCTGCCAGTTAAGACCGGTGGTGAAATCCAGCAGCGAGATCGCCGTATCATCCACTTTGACGTTGATGTTATGCAGGCCAACTTTGCTCAGGGTGATCGGATACGGCGTACTCAGGTTGGTGCTGCCGCTCTCTTCTTGCGGAGGCGGAGCAGCGGCCGGGGGCATTTTCTTGCTATCGACCACCACGCTGACGTCCTGCAAGCCGATGTCGTTGACACAGACTGAGGAGTGCAGCAGGCAATTGAGATTCAGCGCCAGGTGGAAGCGCCCCGCGTCGACACTCACGCCGGGCATTTCATATTTTACGCCGCTCAGCGTGAGATCACGCCAGCCGCCTTCGACTTTGTTGATCGATAAACCCGGCACCCAGCGATCGGCGCCTTTGAGCAACAGATGCAATCCCGGCGTAGTGCCAATCAGAAACGCCACGCTGCCAAACAGCACCACCAGAAAAATACCGAATCCAATCAGGACCTTTTTCCACAGCTTCATAGTTCAGGCCCCAGTCCTACATAGAATTGCAAACCGTGTTCCTTGTCATCGCCAATTGGACGTGCGATATCAAATTTGATCGGCCCCACAGGAGAAGCCCAGCGTACACCCACACCTGCGCCAGTCTTGAAATCACTCTGTTTGATGTCGTTCACCGCTTCACCGGAATCGACGAACACCGCGCCCCACCATTTGCCGGTCACGTTGTATTGATACTCCAGCGAGCCGGTGGCCATTTTGGAGGCCCCGGTCAATTTGCCGTCGCTGTCACGCGGCGAGACGTCTTTGTATTTGTAGCCGCGAATACTGCGATCGCCACCAGCGAAGAAGCGCAGATCCGGCGGGACTTTGTCGAAGTCGTTGGTTTCGATCCAGCCGAGATTGCCACGTACCACAAAGCGGTTTTTCTCGCCCAGCATGCGGATCCAGACGTTTTGCGCCTGCAGGATCAGGAAGTCGACATCCGAACCCCAGGTGGTATCAGAGACATCTACCGAGTAACGCTGCGAGTCGCCCCAGGTGGGCATCAAGCCACCGCGCGAACGCGTGCGGCTCAAACTCACGCCCGGATAGAGCAGCATCGTGGTGTTGGTGACGCTACCTTGGGTAAAGTGGTCAAGACTCCATTTCAGGTTAACCGCGCGCTGCCAGCCGGAGCTGCTGTCCCAGTTGCGGGAGACGCCCAGCGTGGTGGTATCGGCTTTGGTATCGTTGAGATCGGTGCGCTTCAGGCCGCCAGAGAAGGTGTAATACTGTTCCAGCGGGCTTTTTAACAGCGGCACTTTATAGCTGAGGTCCAACTGCTGTTCGGGAGCAGAAATATAGGAGCTGGCGGTCAGGCTGTGGCCACTGCTGTTGATCCACGGCTTTTTCCAGGTGCCTTTCAAACGTGGCCCGACGTCGGTGGAATAGCCCACACCGGCTTCAATGGTGTTTTCCACGCGCGGCGAGACGGCCGCATTGAGCGGCAGCACTTTGGTCTGGCGGCCTTTATCAAATTCCGGGGCCACCACCACCGAGTTAAACCAGCCCGTGGCGGATAAACGACGGTTCAGCTCTGCTAAATCACGCGAGCTATAGGGATCGCCTTTTTTAAACGGCACCAGATTACGCAGATAGGCTTCGTTGATTTGCGAGCCCTGGAAGCTGACATCGCCAAAACGGTAGCGTGGACCGCTGTCGTAATCGATGTCCCAGAAAGCTTCGCGTCTTTCGACCGAAACGCCAAGCTGGCTTTGCTTAAAGTCACCGTCGAAGTAACCATTACGCAGTGCCAGGCTGGAGAAGCCGTTTTTAAATTTATCGTATTCACCGTGATTCAGTTGGGTGCCGACTTTCGGCGTGCCCTGTTTCACCCAGGCTTTGTAATCATCATCATTTTTAGCTGCGCCTTCGACCACGATGTGGCTGCCGCCGATCTTCACCGGTTCACCCGGTTTCACATGGGCAATCAATACCGGTCGGCCACCCTGCGGCGGAGCAGGACGGGACTCAAAATCGATCTCGGGTTCGTAGTAACCCAGCGCACGCAAACCTTCTTTGATCGCCTGCGAAACACGCGCCTGGAAACGCCCGTCGCTCGACACCTCGTCCGTACCAATGGTGGACAAGCGCGCCCTGACGTTCTTCTGTAAATCCCCGGTTAAGCCTTCAAGCTGCAAGCGCACTTTCGCTGCCTCAACGGCAGGCGCAGCAAGCAACAGGCTGGCCAGACAATAAATATGCAATCGTGGCACGTTTACTCCTGTTAATAATGCCTGCCCCTAATTCCGCAGGGGCGTTAATGCTCATAGGAGGCTATCACCACCACTCGCTTACCCATCAGCATAGCCGCTCTTTTCGGCGCATAGCTGAGGAAAAATGGTCACTAAGCCAAATCATTTCCTATTGTCGGTAAATGGCGGGGCCGATACAACAACGAAGCCGCAGTTCTGTGCCTGACAGCGGCGCACTCGGATTAATCCTGGCCTTCGATGCGCGCCTCTGGCGGCATGATAAGCGCTGCTGCTATAATCAGCACCCAGCAGGCATGACCTGCTTTCCTTTCTGCCCCGACGCTAACGTTCCTTGTCGAAATGGCGCAGACATTTTTGGCACGGATAGCCCTGTATCACGGGTGAGTACTGGATGTACGCCCGCGCTGCCCAGGCCAAAAATGACAAGTGATTAACCCAACGGATCTTTTATGCTCGATAGCTTACTTGTCATTCTTTTACTGATTGTGATCAGCTCATTCTTTTCTCTTTCAGAGATTTCGCTGGCGGCTGCCCGTAAAATCAAACTTAAACTACTGGCCGATGAAGGCAACATTAATGCCCAGCGCGTGCTGAAAATGCAGGAACAACCTGGCATGTTCTTCACCGTGGTGCAGATTGGCCTGAACGCGGTGGCGATCCTCGGCGGTATTGTCGGTGATGCCGCGTTCTCACCCGCCTTCAGCAGCCTGTTTAGCCGTTTCATGTCACCCGAACTGGCCGATCAGTTGAGCTTCATCTGCTCGTTCACCGTTGTCACCAGCCTGTTCATCCTGTTCGCAGATTTAACACCTAAACGCGTGGGGATGATTGCGCCGGAAGCGGTGGCATTACGCATCATCAATCCTATGCGCTTCTGCTTGCTGATCATGCGTCCGCTGGTGTGGCTGTTTAACGGTCTGGCGAACGTGTTCTTCCGCATCTTCAAATTGCCAATGGTGCGCAAAGACGACATCACCTCGGATGATATCTATGCGGTGGTGGAAGCGGGCGCGCTGGCAGGCGTGTTACGTAAGCAGGAGCACGAGCTGATCGAGAACGTGTTTGAGCTGGAATCGCGCACCGTGCCCTCATCTATGACATCCCGCGAGAATATCGTCTGGTTTGATCTGCACGAAGATGAAAACAGCCTGAAAACCAAAATCGCTGAACATCCGCACTCTAAATTCCTGGTGTGTGACGGCGACATCGATCACATCGTCGGTTATGTGGATTCCAAAGAGCTGCTGCTGCGTGTGCTGGGTAACCAGAGTATGACGCTCAGCAGCGGCGTGCAGATCCGCTCCGCGTTGATTGTGCCGGATACGCTAACTCTCTCTGAAGCGCTGGAAAGTTTTAAAACCGCCGGTGAAGACTTCGCGGTGATCATGAACGAATACGCGTTGGTGGTGGGTATCATCACCCTGAACGATGTGATGACCACCTTAATGGGCGATTTGGTGGGCCAGGGTCAGGAAGAGCAGATTGTCGCGCGTGATGAAAATTCATGGCTGGTCGAAGGCGGCACACCAATTGATGACGTGATGCGCGTGCTGGATATTGATGATTTCCCGCAGTCCGGTAACTATGAAACCATCGGCGGCTTTATGATGTATATGCTGCGTAAAATCCCGAAACGCACCGATTTCGTGAAGTTCTCAGGCTATAAGTTTGAAGTGGTGGATATCGACAGTTACCGCATCGACCAGTTGCTGGTTACGCGTATTGACGACCGACCGCCAGTGCTTAATGTCACTAAGAGTGCGACGGATGAGCTTGAGTCACCGTAGGGTGATGAGCTGAAAAAAACAAGGCGCGATAAATCGCGCCGCTACAGGGCGCCTGACTTCATGGCGCCCTTTCTTTTTGTTGCTTAGTTGTACTCAGCTTGCAGTCGCAACACCTGGCGATTGATTTCTGACATCACGCTGAGATGCTGCTTATCTTTGACGCGTGGCAACATCACTTTGCCTTTATCAAACTCAAACGCGCCAACATCCTTGATGTACAACCTTCCTTTAAATAGCGTTTTTACATATTTCGCAATTTGCAGCGGATTATAGCGCTGGAAGATTTTCATGCTGTCTAACTCCTGAACAGATGGAATACGCTTCGCCGTTGCCAAATTCGGTACGAGCCCATGAAGCGCAAATGAGGCATAACTATAGAACACCCTGCGTTACGTATGTTCCGAAAAAGTGAATTTTTTACTGAATTGACACATCATTACAGAACACTCTGTTATGCCGTTCACAAAACACAGTATAAACCTTCACTCATTAAGGAATTGTGGCATGGGTTGCAAAGCTGTTAACTCATCGCGACAGGCGCATCATCCACGCCTAATATTGCAAAAACATGAATAACTGGTCGGATCACTAAGGAGCATCAACATGCGTTTGGCACATTCTTTAATAGCACTGGCACTGTTGTTACCGGGGCTCGTCTCAGCCCACGCGTTGAAGCTGGGCGACCGCGTCCCGCCGGTTGGCGTGAGTGACAGAGGTGAGCTGCTTTATCAACAAGATAAGTTTAGCTATCAGCCGTGGAATAGCGCGCAGATGAGTGGAAAAGTGCGAGTCATCTTACATATTGCCGGGCGCTCGTCGGCTAAAGAGCAAAACGCCGCGTTGATTGAAGGGATCAAAGCCGCGAAATTTCCGCACGATCGCTATCAGACCACCACCATCGTCAATACCGACGATGCCATTCCCGGCACCGGTATGTTTGTGCGCAGTAGCATCGAGAGCAATAAGCAGCAATATCCGTGGTCGCAGTTTATCGTCGACAGCAATGGCAACGTGCGTAAAGTGTGGCAGTTGGAGAAAGGCGGCTCTGCCATTGTGATTTTGGATAAAACCGGCCATGTGCGTTACGCCAAAGAGGGCGCGTTGACGCAGGATGAAGTGCAACAGGCGATGATGCTGATCCGTGAGTTATTGCAACAATAGAATCCAGCACGATTTTGTAGCTACCGTCTTGCACGTCAAGCGGTAGCTACGTAATTTTCATCCCACGGCTCGCCAGTTTTAAGTACGCCGAAGCACAGATGCACCAGTTTGCGCATTACCGCTCCCAGCGCAACTTTTGCCGGTTCACCTTTCGCTATCAGTCGTTCATACAGTGACTTCACTGGTCCATTCCATCTCGCGGCGACTACTGCCGCCATATACAGTTTTGCTCTTACGTCGGCCGGGCCCGTTTTGGACATTCGCGCAAGCCCTCTCACTGAGCTGCCGGATATTTTTTCTATCGGCACCACTCCCAGCCAGGCCGCTAACTGAGCCGCACTCTTGAACGTGTTACCGCGCAGCACGGCAAGCATGGTGGTCCCCACCACGTTTCCTATTCCTTTTATCGACTCCAGCAGCTCCAGATCTTTCTTCAGCCCATCGTTCTTGTCTGTATGATCAGAGATGAGCTTCTCAACCCGCTCCAGCTCGATTTCCAGTGCACACTGTGTCCGGTACAGCGATGCGATAACCTCCGGTGAGGTTCGGGTTGACTGTCCTTTTTCCAGCCTGTTTTTAGCACGCTGAACATCAACCTGAAGGGAGTCTCGCAGGCGCACTAACTCCTTAAGCTTGCGGACCTCTGGCGATGGAGGTACCCAGACATCAGGCTGCTTCAGCTCCCCATATCGGGCCAGAACATAAGCATCAATGCTGTCATTCTTGGTCAGGATGCCCAGTCCGCGGGCAAACTCGCGCACACGCTGCGGATTCGCAATACAGACCGTGACGGGAGTATTTTCAGTCAGCCCGTAAGCAACATTCTCATGGTAGATGCTGGTGGCCTCCATCACGGCCATTACCTGTTCTGGTGGGCACTTCTGTTTGAGCAGCCAGTCGTTGATTTCCAGTTCTACATCAGGCTGATTTTTAAGGGACTTTGATTTCTTTTTACCATTACCTGATAGCAGGCAGAGGTCGAGCTTTTGTTTACTGACATCAATACCAAGATAAATCATTCGCTGTCTCCCTTTCACTTGAACCATCACGCCATCTAGCCTTGTACATGCGAAGTCAGAGCTTCTGGTTACCGTTCAGAGTAGTTGCTGGCGTGAAAGGAGAAACGGAGGGCTTAAAGCTACGAAGCAAGATCCAAGTCTTAAGCGGCGCGAAAAGCTTCCTCCGTTTCGTGTTACTGGTAGCTAACCAGCAACACTTTCAAGATACAAGCGGCGCGATTTATCGCGCAATAAATTGCGCCGCTACGAACCATTAAAACAGCGAAACGCGGAAACCCGGGTTCAGGAAAGATTCACGCGGTGCATAGTCCAGCGTTTTACCCTGCCAGTCATGCACGTGTGCGCCAGCAGCAATCGCCACCGCGTGGCCCGCGCCGGTATCCCAGATGTTAGTCGGCCCAAAGCGTGGATAAAGCTGGGCTTTACCTTCAGCCACCAGGCAAAACTTCAGCGATGAACCGATCGCCGTGGTTTGATGCTCGCCCAACTGCGTCAGATACTCTTTCAGTTCTTCATCTTTATCAAAGTGCGAACGGCTCACCACCACCAGTAATGGACGCGCTTCACGCACCTGAATCTGCGTTTTATGACCGCCCTCTTCTTTCCAGGCTTTACCTTCCGCAGCGAAGTACATGACGCCCAGAGCCGGCGCGTAGACCACGCCCAGCACCGGCTTGCCGTTGTCGATCAGGGCAATGTTGACGGTAAATTCACCATTACGCTTTATGAACTCTTTGGTTCCATCCAGCGGATCGACCAACCAATATTTTTGCCAGTGCTGACGTTCCGCCCAGACTGGCGGATCTTCTTCTGACAGCACCGGGATCTCGGGTGACAGCCGGGCAAGCCCATCAATAATCACTTTATGTGCCGCGAGATCGGCGGCGGTAACCGGGGAATCATCCGATTTGCGTGTGACATCCATCGGCTGTGCACCATCGTAAACCTGCATAATCGCATCGCCCGCTTCACGCGCCAGCTGGCAAATTTTATCTAACATTTTCCACCTCTTATCCGCTGATTCTGCCTGTCAGACATTTACAGCCCACCTCTACACAGTTTAGCAGTTGTGCTTCAACCCTCGGCGGCTGCACTGCCGGCTACGGCAATCTATATGATTATCAATACCATAGTTCACTGACCGCGGCTATGGCGCGATGCTGAATAGGTTTATGGCTGAGCCGCACGGCGGAAACTGTGCAAAAGTCCGGGTTACATCACAAATTGAAATGATAATTCGTCATTGTTTTACATTATTTTGAGAGGCCTATTCATAAAACAAGGAGCAAGCCATGTTCAAAGCGAGCATGTCGTTACTGGCGCTGTGTGTTACAGCGGCCACGGTGCACGCCGCTACAGTGGATCTGCGCATTCTGGAAACCACCGATTTGCACAGTAATATGATGGATTTCGACTACTACAAAGACACCCCGACCGAGAAGTTCGGCCTGGTGCGCACCGCGACTTTGATCCAACAGGCTCGGGCAGAAGCGAAAAACAGCGTGCTGGTCGATAACGGTGACATCATTCAAGGCAGCCCGCTGGGTGATTACATGGCCGCCAGGGGGCTGAAAAAAGGCGATGTCCACCCCGTTTATAAAGCAATGAACAAGCTGGACTACGCGGTGGGCAATCTGGGTAATCACGAATTTAACTATGGATTGCCCTATCTACAAAAAGCGATTGCCGGTGCACGTTTTCCTTACGTTAACGCCAACATTATCGATGAAAAGAGCGGAAAACCGCTGTTTACACCCTATTTAATCAAGGAAACGCAGGTCACAGACCGCAGCGGTCAGGTACATCGATTAAAAATTGGCTATATCGGCTTCGTTCCGCCGCAGATTATGGTGTGGGATCGTAACAATCTGCAGGGAAAAGTCCGTGTTGATGACATCACGGAAACAGCGAAGCGCCATGTGCCGGAAATGCGCGCAAAAGGTGCTGAAATAATCATCGCCATTCCGCATTCAGGTTTAAGCAGTGAACCCTATCACGCCATGGCCGAAAATTCGGTCTACTACCTCAGCCAGGTGCCGGGTATCAACGCCATTATGTTTGGTCATGCGCATGCGGTGTTCCCCAGCAAAGAGTTCGCCGCCATTAAAGGCGCTGATATTGCACAGGGCACCCTCAACGGTATTCCTTCAGTGATGCCCGGCATGTGGGGCGATCATCTCGGAGTGGTCGATTTGGTGCTGAATAACGAGGGTGGCAAGTGGCAGGTCACGCAGGGTAAAGCGGAAGCGCGTCCGATTTACGATCAGGTCGCGAAGAGGTCACTGGCGGCGGAAGATGCCGACCTCGTGAAGGTACTGGAACAAGATCACCGTGCCACGCGTGAATTTGTGGCTAAGCCCATCGGGAAATCCGCCGACGTGATGTACAGCTATCTGTCGCTGGTGCAAGACGACCCCACGGTGCAGATCGTGAACAATGCGCAGCGTGCCTATGTTGAGCACTTTATTCAGGGCGATCCCGATTTAGGCCGCCTACCGGTGCTGTCTGCTGCTGCTCCGTTTAAAGCCGGCGGGCGCAAGAACGATCCGGCCAGCTATACCGAGGTGGAGAAAGGTGAACTCACCTTCCGTAATGCCGCCGACCTTTATCTCTACCCCAACACCCTGGTGGTGATGAAAGTCAGCGGTGCGCAGGTGAGAGAGTGGCTGGAGTGTTCAGCCGCGCAGTTTAATCAGATTGACCCGCACAGCAGCAAGCCGCAGTCGCTGATTAACTGGGATTTTCGCACCTACAACTTTGATGTGATTGATGGCGTGGATTATCAAATCGATGTGACGCAACCGGCGCGCTATGACGGGGAATGCACGTTGATCAATAAACAGGCTTCACGCATCAAGGATCTGACATGGCAGGGCAAGCCAATCGATCCGAATGCCACTTTCCTCGTAGCCACCAACAACTATCGGGCTTATGGCGGTAAGTTTGCCGGAACCGGTGATAAGTACGTCGCATTCGCTTCACCTGATGAGAACCGATCCGTGGTTGCGGCTTATATCAGTAGCGAAACAAAAGCGCATGGTGAAGTGAAACCGCAGGCCGATCATAACTGGCGTTTAGCGCCTATTCACAGTGACACGCCGCTGGATATCCGCTTTGAAACCGCACCAGGCAAAAAAGCCACGCAGTTTATCGAGAAGTACGCTGATTACCCGATGAAGGCGGTGGGCAGTGATGAGATTGGCTTTGCGATCTGGCAGGTGAATTTGCAGAAGAGTGATTAGTTCGGTAGGGGCGGCCATCAGGCCGCCCAAGGGCGCTTAAAGTCGGGCATCAAGGTGAATTTCTGGTACTCGGCTTTGATGCAACACGGCCAGCACAATAATACCAGCAGGGCAAAGTTGATAATAAATCATATGGCTAACGAAGGGGAAACTGAAAACGCCTTCAGCAATATCCACCGTTCGACTTTTCCCCATCGACGGCAACTCAGACAAGTTTCGCAGCGTGTGCTGTAAACGTCTTAAGTAATGACTGGATTGAGTGCTTCCCCAGTTCATCAGCGTGAACTGACGAATATCGACAAGATCCTGCCGCGCTTCATCCGTGAGCTTGAAATTAGCCATCTAGTCCAGTAGTTGATTAAAAAAGGTGTCACCATCGGTCAGTCGGCCGTTGGCAATGTCTTCCCTCGCTCGGGCAATCTTATCCTGCACAAATTGCTGCTTCATTGCTTCAATCGCCTCAAACTCTTCTGCAGATATGACAACAGCAACAGGTTTACCGTTCCGACTGATTTGCACCGGTTCACGTTGAGCTTTGAGAAGCATATCGCCAAATTGTGTTTTGGCTTCGTTGGCAGAGAGTAAATACATATCGCACCTTCCGCTTAAATCGTTCGATTTGACCATTATATTGCGAAATCGATTAAAAATCAGCCGAACTTACATACAAAAAAACCGGCAATCAATGCCGGTTTCTTGTTCACTGAAAATTACAGAATTTCCAGCAGCTCAACTTCAAAAATCAGGGTGCTGAATGGCGGGATTGAGGCGCCAGCACCGCGCTCGCCGTAGGCGAGGTTTTGTGGAATCACCAGCTCCCACTTAGAGCCAACTGGCATCAGGGTCAGCGCTTCAATCCAGCCAGCGATAACGCCGCTTACCGGGAATTCAGCCGGCTCGCCACGTGCAACTGAGCTGTCGAAAACAGAACCATCGATCAGTTTACCGGTGTAGTGAACGCGTACACGATCCTGACGCGAAGGGATTGGGCCATCACCTTGGGTGATCACGCTGAACTGCAAACCGGTTTCGGTGCTGCTTACGCCTTCGCGCTGCGCATGCTGCTCAAGGAATTTCTGGCCTTCTGCTGCCATGGCTTCAACACGCTCACGACGCACGCCTTCAGCACGCTCATGGACTTCACGCAGCGCACGATGTACCACGTCAACAGGCACAGCCGGTGAGTTCCCTTCCAGCGCGTCGCGCAGGCCCGCGAGCAGTGCTTCCGGCTGCAAACCTTGCAGTCCAGATTCCTGCAACTGCTGGCCTACCTGTAAACCGATACCGTAACTTGCCTGTGATTCGACGCTGTCAAATGAAGGGGTGGTCATTTTGATTCCTTAATCCCGAATAAATTAGAAACGGCAGCATAACAGCGCGGGCGGCTGGCGTAAAATCTGCTGCGGCAGAGATGACATTTCTCAGCGAAAGAGAAACAATACACAGGTCAAATTTTTCAATGCTGGCAGGCACTTCGCGCCCGCATTGCCCATACTATAGCTGTGACAAGGTTTTTGCTGTACAGCGCTAAGAAAGAGAGAATACATGGGCCAGATCGCCCCACGACGTCGCAGGACGCGCGCACCGCGTGCTTTTACTTTACCGAGGTTGCAACGTTGGCTGCCGCAAATTAAGCGCAAGGCCGCCAGCGAGGAGGATTCACGAATGGCTTCTGATACCCCTTCCCGCGTTCCCGCCGTGCTGCTGCGCGTCTGGCATCTGCTGGATAATGTGCGATGGATGGACCCGCTCCCGGCCTTCCATCGTCGCGGCATTGTTATCGCTCTGCTGGTACTGTTACTGGCGTTTCTCTGGCCGAGCAGCACGCCACAATATCCGATTGAACGCCCCGCTGATAACAGCAGCAAAGAGGTGCCGCTGCAGGCCGAGATTTATGACAACAAACAGCCGCAGAACGCCACGCCAAAAGCCGACTCCCAAGGCGAATGGCACAGTTACACCGTGGCATCAGGTCAGACGCTGGCCCAACTATTCCGGGACAACAATTTACCGGTGAATGATGTGTTCGCGATGGCTCGCGTAGAGGGTAACGATCAGCCGCTCAGCGCGCTGAAAAATGGCCAGCAGGTGAAAATTCGTCAGAATGCACAGGGTGTGGTGACGGGATTGACGGTGGATAGCAGCAACGGTCCGGTGTTATTTACGCGCCAGCCAGACGGCAGTTTTATTCGCGCTCAGTAAACCGCAGAAACAAAAACGCCGGCAGAAGCCGGCGTTTTCGCATAACCAGTTACCAAGTAATAATTACTCAGCCACTACATTCACAACCAGTTTAGCGAACACTTCGCTATGAACCTGGAAGTCAATCTCGTGCTCACCGGTAGAACGCAGAACGCCGTTTGGCAGACGCACTTCGCTCTTAGACACTTCAACGCCAGCTGCAGTTACAGCGTCAGCGATGTCGCGGGTACCGATAGAACCGAACAGTTTACCTTCGTCGCCTGATTTAGACGCGATGGTAACGGTGCCCAGTGCATTGATTTTCTCTGCACGTGCGTTAGCAGCAGCCAGAACGTCAGCCAGTTTGGCTTCCAGTTCAGCGCGACGCGCTTCGAAGAACTCAACGTTTTTCTTGGTAGCAGGAACAGCTTTACCCTGTGGAACCAGGAAGTTACGAGCGTAGCCCGCTTTAACGTTAACCTGATCACCCAGGCTGCCCAGGTTTGCTACTTTATCAAGCAGAATAACTTGCATTACCTTATCCTCTTAAAGTCGTTAATGGACAACTACCAATTACTGATGACGATCAGTGTATGGCAGCAGGGACAGGTAGCGAGCGCGCTTGATGCAACGAGCGAGCTGACGCTGGTATTTTGCACGAGTACCGGTGATACGGCTCGGAACAATTTTACCGCTTTCGGTAATGTAGTTTTTCAGTGTAGCGATATCTTTGTAATCAATCTCTACAACGCCTTCCGCGGTGAAACGGCAGAATTTGCGACGACGGAAATAACGTGCCATTTGGCTAGTCTCCAGAATCTATCAATTCAATCTGCTCGGCATGTAACACGACTCTACTTTGACCATTGCGTGCCTGATGGCAGCTAATGAAACCTTCGAGAACGAGTTGCGTACCGACCGTTATATGTTGAGTAATCACCTGATGGGTGCTGCCGCTGATAATCACCGGCATCTGACACCAGGCTTGCCGGTGAAAACCGGCTTCCTCCTGCACAGAACGGTGCTCAAGCACGAACTGGCAGTGAGGAATCCCTGACGGACTGATTTTTCGAACTGGCGTCTTGCACACAGTGCCTGACAGGCGCAGTCGATTTGCCGTCATGTCGGATTACTCTTCAGAATCCCCAGCATCTGAGTCATCTGATGATTCGTTAGCGAAGTCTTCGCGACGATCACGACGCTCATCTTTCGCTTTAACCATCGGAGATGCTTCAGTTACCGCGTGCTTAACGCGCATAACCATGCTGCGGATAACGGCGTCGTTGAAGCGGAAGTTAGTTTCCAGCTCGTCAATCACTTCCTGCGGAGCTTCTACGTTCAGCAGAACATAGTGTGCTTTGTGCAGTTTGTTGATTGGGTAAGCCAGCTGACGGCGGCCCCAGTCTTCCAGACGGTGAATCGTGCCCTGTGCACCGGTGATAGCACCAGTGTAACGCTCGATCATACCTGGAACCTGTTCGCTCTGGTCAGGATGGACCATAAATACGATTTCGTAATGACGCATCGATAGCTCCTTACGGATTATTCAGCCTCCTGTCAGGGTCAGCTGCGGCCCACGGAAGCAAGGAACGTTATAGGTTGTGAATCATTTAAAATGAAACACACCTCTGAATGCAGCTGAAAAATTGACGCGTAATCATACTGGCCTTATAGGGATAACTCAAGCGCACAATTCATCAAATCGCAGAGTGTGTGCCAGTCGAGGGCACCTTTTGTGCTTTGGATTGTGATTCAGCAGGTTAGCGAGGGATTGTTCAAAATTGCTGATGGTGGCGTTCAATGGGACGATCTGGCATCAATGTGACAAACAACTAAACTATTTACAGGCGCAACGGTTTGGCTTATTCGCGGCGTCTGAGAGTGCAATCCCTGGAGTGAGGAGTCGAATATGAAAACCATCATTTTCGCCACTTTACTGGGTCTCTTCCTGTCTCCACCCGCTTTTGCCAGCTCCGCTGACTATGCGCAGCAGATGAGAAGTAACAGCAGCAATGCGGCTTCAGGCTATGTCTACGTCAACCGGCTGGATACGCCTGGCAGCAACCCGGTCAGTGCGAATACCAGTGCAGCAGAACGCCTGTCTTCACAGCTTTAAAATCGGACGACGTAACGGGCTGGCCTCTTGTGCCAGCCCGAGTTTTTTCTAAAGATGATGTTTGAAAAAACTCACCAGCGCAGTCAGGGCTGATGGCGTAATTTTGTGGCCGATCTGCTTTTCGGAAAGATAAGTCATTTTTCCATCCAACTGGGCGTCGCGCAGCGCTTTCTCTAGCCTGACCGTCTCGGCGAATGGCACCACTTCATCGGCTTCACCATGCCACAGCAATAGCGGGCGGTGCGCCAGTTTCTCCAGTTGCTGACTGGGATCGTAAGGTGCCAGCGGCGCAAGACGCGCGGCAAAGGTCTCTTTCTGCTCCGGCGTACGGGCCACCAGCGGAGGGAATAACGTATGGCTCAGCTGCATAAAGTAACCCGATCCCATCATGCAGGCGACACTGTGGATCTGCGGATAACGTGCCATCGCGCCCAATGCCGTCATCCCTCCCATGGATGCACCTGCAACGGCAAAGCGCTCATCGGCGACCCAATCGTTCCCACGCAATGCCGCTTCCAGTGTCGGCACTTCATCAATGTTCTGTTTGAGGATCTCCCAAAAATGCGTCATGCGCATTTCGGTATCCCCGTTATAGCGCGATCCGTGCATATCCGCATCCGGCATGATGACGCGAAAACCGGCTTGCGCCAGCGCCACCGCGAAGTAGCTGTACACTTCTTTGGATGAGGTAAAGCCGTGATAAAACAGGATGGTAGGTAAACGCGCATGCCGTTGTCCGGCCGGTGACGCGTGAATACACTCAATACCTGCCAGGTTCTCCGTCGCCAACTCAATCATACCGCCTCCGTTGAGAATGATTATCACCCGTCACAGTGTAAGTGCTGAGCAGCAAAACGCGAGCAACTTCACATTTAATCAGAATAATTTCTGTACTAAACCTTTTGCCAGATTTGCCGTTGATCTTGTACCTCTCCAACACTCTTTAATAGGTACTTTATGAAGCGTCTCTCTCTCAGCGCCATGGGTCTCGGAATTAAGCTGTCTGTATTGACGTCTTTAAGCGTGGCGATTGTGCTGTTTACCTTGACCCTCACCCTGAGCCATAACGCCGCGCGTCAACTGGAGCAGCTGGCCACCGATGACATGCAAAATCAGGTGCTGGGCATCAATGAAATGGCCACCATGTTTAACGCCACACTGTCAGAGGAAGTGGCGAACTACACCAAGCTGTTTCAGAGCTTCCTGCCTAAACGCTTTAGCCGTGATGAAAACGAGCGCATTCAAGTGGGCGAGTTCAGCACCCCCACCCTGCGTGCTGGGTTGAAAACCCTCAATCTCGATCAAATTGCGGTGGATGATTTTCTGGAACGCACAGGCGCGGTGACGACCATTTTTGTGCGCGATGGCGAAGATTACATCCGTATCGCCACCTCTTTGAAAAAGGAGGATGGCAATCGCGCAGTAGGCACCAAGCTGGATCGCAGCAGTGCCGCGTGGCGCAGTATTAACCAAGGACAGGTATATCGTGGACTGGCGACATTGTTTGGTCATCGCTACATCACACAGTATCAGCCGGTGCAGGATGAGAGCGGTGCAGTGATCGCCATCCTGTTCGTTGGGGTGCAAATCGATGCGCAATATGCGCTGATGCGCGACAAAGTGCTGGCACGCCATCTGGGCGACAGCGGCAGCTTCTTTGTGCTGAACGGTGCACCGGGCAGTGCGCAAGGGCAATATCTGTTTGACCGTCAGGCAGAGGGCAAATTACCGCGCTGGGATACATCAGTGCAGCAGCAGTTGTTAACCCAGCCCAAAGGGCTACTGAGTATTGAACTGGAAGGTGAAACCAAACTGCTGGCGTGGCAACAGCTGCCAGGCTGGAACTGGATTATCGCGGGAGAGGTGAGTCGTGCCAGTTTGCTCGCGCCTATTACGCAAAGCCGCAACCTGTTCATTGTCATTGGTCTGGTATTGGTCATCGCCTTCGCCGTCGGCTTTATGTGGTACAGCCGCCGTGCCATCACGCGTCCGCTACAGCAGGTGATTCATCTGGCAGAGCAATACGCTGCGGGTAACTTACAGGCGCATCTCGACTCCTCGCGCCGTGATGAAGTGGGCCAACTGGTAGCGGCGATTAATGGCATTGGCGACGGGCTGGAAAAAGTGGTCAGCCAGGTGCGTAGCGCCGCCCGTGATATCAGCCACGGCACCGATACCATCGCCGCCAGCAGCTCCAGCATCAGCGAACAGATTGGTCGCCAGGCCAGTAGCGTAGAGGAAACCTCAGCCAGCATGGAGCAGTTTGGCGCGACCGTGGCGCAAACCGCGGCGAACGTGCGTCAGGCCCTGGCACTGGTGGGTGAAGCGGCCAGCACCGTTGATCAGGGTGAAGCCACCGTGGCGCGTTCCGTGGAGACCATGTCTGAGATTCGTGTCGCATCACAAAGCATCGCGGATATCACGCACGTTATTGAATCAATTGCTTTCCAGACCAATATCCTGGCGCTTAACGCCGCGGTTGAAGCCGCACGCGCCGGAGAGCATGGCAAAGGCTTTGCGGTGGTTGCCGCTGAAGTGCGGGCACTGGCCCAACGCAGCGCCACAGCCGCAAAAGAGATCGATACCTTGATTGCGACCTCCATCAGCAAAGTCGCGGCGGGACACACGCTGTCGGAGCAAACACGTGACGCCATGCAGCACATCGTCAGCCATATTGAGCAGGTAAAAGCGTTGATGGGCGAGATAAATATTGCCGCACAAGAGCAGGCGGCGGGCATTGGTCAGGTCAATCTGGCGATGAACCACATTGGTCAGGCCACGCATCAAAGCAGCGATATGATCACCCAATCCGAGACCACCGCACACACGCTGAACCAGCAAGGTCGCCATCTGACACAGTTGGTGAGTCTTTTTCATTTGAAGGACTGATATGAAAAGGGAAGATGACATAAACTTGAGCCATCTTCCCCTTTCTGGAGTGTGTTATGCGTCGCCTTTTACTGGCAGTGTGTCTGGTGCTGAGTGGCTGTTCCGCGTTTAAAACCACCCCCGAAGCCCCACCGCCGCCCACCAGCCACGCGCAGGAAATCACCCGCGCACAAAGTTATGGCTTGCGTAAGCTCGGCAATATCACCGTCACAACACGTGGCTCGCCAGATGATGCCCAACGTGCACTGGCCGCGCGCGCCAATCAGGCGGGAGCGGTGTACTACCAAATCCTGATGCTTGATGAAACGACCCTGCCGGGTTTTTGGTACGGTACCGCGATCCTCTTTGGCGCCCCTTCAACGGGCACTGGCTCGCAGCAGTAAGCGGCTGCAGAGATCGTCACTCAGTCCTCGTCGGCCACGCATATCCAGATGCTGGCCACACCAACTATCGGCAAGTGGGGGTTCTGCCACTTTGAGCAAAATAGCTGCGCTTGCGAGCTGCAATAACGTTTGGGTCACTTCGCGCGCAACCCCCTCCCGGGCATGGGGCAACTGCAACCGAAGTTGACGCCAGCGGCGATCAAAATGACGGTTGATCCCTTTCACCGCATCGAACTCATCATCCAGCATGGTTAACACATCCGCATGCCGTCCCAGCACGCGCATCACATCCAGGCACATCACATTGCCTGAACCCTCCCAAATACTGTTCACCGGCATTTCACGGTAGAGACGCGGCAGTTCGCTCTCTTCGCAATAGCCGATGCCTCCCAACACCTCCATGGCTTCCGCCACAAAGGGGATGCCCGCCTTGCAGATGCCAAATTTGGCGGCGGGGGTAAACAGCCGTGCATATAAACGTTCATGCTCACTGGCGGGGGTTGACCAGGCGCGTGCCAGACGCAGCAACAGTGCAGTTTGCCCTTCCAGTTGCAGCGCCTGCTGCGCCAGCACGCTGCGCATCAACGGCTGGTCACTGAGGTTTTTGCCCATTACCTGGCGCTGATGTGCGTGGTGCAAGGCAATGGATAAGGCGCGACGCATCTGACCATGGCTGCCCAGCGCACAGTCAAATCTCGTCATACCGCCCATTTTCAGAATCAGCCGCACACCCTCACCCTCTTCGCCCATCAACCAGCCAATGGCATCCTGAAACTCGACTTCGGCGCTGGCATTGGAACGGTTTCCCAGCTTCTCTTTTAATCGCTCGATGCGGATCGCATTTCGCATGCCATCCGGCAGCAGTCGTGGCAAAAAGAAACAGCTCAGCCCTTGCGCTGTCTGCGCCAGGATCAGGTGTGCATCACTTTGTGGCACCGAGAAGAACCATTTATGCCCGGTGACGCGATAAGGCTCGCCAGGCCCACGCACACCAAGCGGTTCAGCGCGTGTCGTGTTGCTCAACACATCGGTACCACCCTGTTTTTCTGTCATCCCCATACCAATCAACAGACCGCGCTTTTTATTGCCCGCCACGTGATGGGCGTCATAGCGATCGCTGAGCAGGGCGTCGTGCCAGTCGGCATAGGGCTGCGGCAAATAATTTTGCAGTAGCGGGATGGCTGCATGCGTCATGGTGACCGGACAAAGCGACCCAGCTTCAACCTGAGCATGCAAAATGAAGCGAGCCGCGCGCGCCACCATAGCATTGGGCTGTACGTCAGGTTGCCAGCTGAGATTGTGCAGGCGGCTGGCGCAAAGTCCTTGCATCAGCAAATGCCAGGCGGGATGAAAACGCACTTCATCAAGCCGCTCACCACGGGCATCGTAACGGAGCAGTTCGGGCGGGTACGCATTAGCCAGTCGGCCTAATTCGAGAGATTCAGCGCTGCCAAGTTGCAGCCCAACGGAGGCGAGCCATTCGCGATCCCAGCCTGCGCCTTCGCGGGTCACGGCCTCGCAAAGCGCAATATCGTGGGTAAACAGGTTACTGTTACTGAGTGGCGGTGGTTGATTGAAAACGTTGTGGGTGGTCCAAGGCATAATATTGCATCCCCCTCATTGAACGCATGGTTCAAGTATGAGGGTGATGCACAGTTATGCCTGGTACAAAAACACTTTTGCGGCGAGGATCACGCCAGGCGCTGACGCACCGCTTCGAACAAGCATACGCCAGTGGCAACAGAAACGTTTAATGACGAGACGCTGCCTGCCATCGGAATGCTGATCAGTTCATCGCAGTGTTCACGCGTCAGACGGCGCATCCCTTCCCCTTCCGCGCCCATCACCAGCGCCATTGGGCCGGTCATTTTGCTTTGATACACCGTGTGATCGGCTTCACCCGCAGTGCCGACCACCCAGATGTTGTATTCCTGCAGCAGGCGCAGGGTACGTGCCAGATTAGTGACGCGAATCAACGGCACGTTTTCTGCCGCGCCGCTGGCCACTTTTTTCGCCGTCGCATTCAGCGGTGCAGCACGGTCTTTCGGTACGATGACGGCGTGTACGCCAGCCGCGTCTGCGCTACGCAGACACGCGCCAAGGTTGTGTGGATCGGTAACGCCATCCAGTACCAGTAAAAACGGTTTATCAAGACTTTGCAGCAGATCCGGCAGATCGCCTTCCTGATAGTTTTTACCCTGCTTCACGCGCGCCACAATCCCCTGGTGCACACCGCCTTCAACCTGGCTGTCCAGCCATTGGCGGTTAGCGACCTGAATCACGATCCCCTGAGCTTCCAGTGCGGCAATCAGCGGCTGCAGGCGACGATCGTCACGGCCTTTGAGAATAAAGACTTCCTGGAAACGCTGAGGATCACGTTCCAGCAGTGCCTGCACGGAATGAATACCAAAAATTATTTCGCTCATTACTTTGCTCAAGGTTGGATGTATATCGTTGAATAATTGGGCCGTTTTTAATGGTGCGCATAAATGCGCACCCTACAGATGATCAATGCATTTTGTATCGACCGCCATTGATGATGCGCATAAATGCACACCCTACAGATGATCAATGCATTTTGTAGGGTCGCCATTCATGGCGACCTCATCAGGCTTCGCTGGATTTTTTCGTCGCACGCTTTGCCTTAGTGGCGGCGGCGATTTTACGGGTTTTCTCTGAGACTTTTTTGCCTTTTTTCTCGGTTTTAGCCGGTTTTTCAGCTGTCACAGACTTTTTCTTCTCGCCACGGAATGCAGCATCAGGCTCAAAAGTGCCCTTCTTGCCCGCATCACGACGGCGCTTAGCCGGCGGCTTACCGCCACGCTTCTCACGCTCACGTTCGGTTTTACCTTCACCGCGCGGCACGCGCTTGCTGGAGATCAGCGCGAAATCAATTTTACGCTCATCCATATGCACCGCATCCACGCGAACTTCCACCGCATCGCCAAGGCGATAAGTGCGGCCACCCGATTCGCCAATCAGGCGCTGGCCGATAGGATCGAAGCGGTAGTAATCGTTATCCAGCGTAGACACATGCACCAGACCATCGATAAACAGATCGTTGAGGCGGACGAAGAAGCCAAAACCGGTGACACTGGAGATCACACCGTTAAAGACGTTGCCCACCTGATCCTGCATGAAGTCACACTTCAGCCAGTCAGCGACATCGCGCGTGGCTTCATCGGCACGACGCTCGGTCATTGAACAGTGCTGGCCGAGCTGCAGCATCTGCTGCATATCGTAGTGATAACCACCGGTCGGCGTGGTGTTCCCGGTCAGCGTGCCCTGCTCTTTCGCCAGCAGGTACTTAATGGCGCGATGCAGCAACAAGTCCGGATAACGACGAATCGGCGAGGTAAAGTGCGCATACGACTGCAGTGCTAAACCAAAGTGGCCACGGTTTTCCGGATCGTACACCGCTTGCTTCATCGAACGCAGCAGCATGGTTTGCAGCATTTCCGCATCAGGACGATCGGCCACCTGCTTCAGCAAATCGGCATAATCGATAGGCTGCGGTTTTGCACCACCAGGCAGGCTCAAGCCCAGCTCATTCAACACGGTACGGAAGCTTTTGATGCTGTCTTCGGTTGGACGATCGTGATCGCGGAACAGCGAAGGTTCCTGGTTCTTTTCAACGAAGCGTGCAGAGGCGATATTCGCGAGGATCATGCACTCTTCGATCAGCTTATGGGCATCATTGCGCACGGTGCGTTCAACGCGCTCAATACGACGTTCCGCATTAAAAATAAACTTGGCCTCTTCGGTTTCGAAGGAGATACCACCACGTTGCTCACGTGCCGTTTCCAACACCTCATACATATCATGCAGTTCTTCCAGGTGCTTAACCTGAGAAGCATACTGCTCACGCAGCTCCTGATTACCCTGCAGAATGCTCCACACTTTGTTGTAGGTCAGACGCGCGTGGGAATTCATCACCGCTTCGTAGTGCTTGTAACCGGTCAGCCTGCCGCTGGAGGAGATGGTCATCTCACACACCATGCACAAACGATCCACCTGTGGGTTCAATGAGCATAGGCCGTTTGAGAGGATCTCAGGCAGCATCGGTACCACCTGCGACGGGAAGTACACGGAGGTACCACGCTGATGCGCTTCGGTATCCAGTGCCGTGCCCGGACGCACGTAATAACTCACATCGGCAATCGCAACCCAGAGACGCCAGCCGCCACCGCGTTTTTTCTCGCAGTAGACTGCATCATCAAAGTCACGTGCGTCTTCACCATCGATAGTAACCAGCGGCAGTTCACGCAGATCTACGCGGCCTTTTTTGGCGGCTTCCGGTACCTCTTCCTTCAGCTTCGAAATCTCTTTCTCCACTTCTTCAGGCCAGGTGTGCGGAATTTCATGGGTGCGCAGCGCCATATCCACGGCCAGCCCGGTTCCCATGTTATCGCCGAGAATTTCGGTAACCTTACCGATAGCCTTGCTGCGGCGGGTTGAGCGCTGGACGATCTCGACCACCACCACCGAACCCATGCGCGCATTGAGGGTGTCTTCTTGTGGAATAAGGATGTCAAAGCTCAGGCGGCTGTCATCCGGCACCACAAAGCCTGTACCGGCATCGGTGAAAAAGCGGCCAACAATCTGGCTGTTGCGCGGTTCCAGCACCCGCACGACGCGTGCTTCACGACGGCCTTTTCGATCGGCACTTCCTGGCTGCGCCAGGATCACATCACCGTGCAGGCAGAACTTCATCTGCTCAGCCGACAGGTAGAAATCATCTTTTTGGCCTTCAACACGCAAGAAACCATAGCCATCACGATGACCAATGACTTTTCCACGCAGTAAATCAAGGCGTTCTGGCAGGGCGTAACACTGACGACGGGTAAACACCAGCTGACCATCGCGCTCCATGGCGCGCAGACGACGACGCAGCGCTTCGAGCTGCTCTTCGCTGGTGATCTTCAATTCCTGAGCGATTTCATCGCGGTTAGCCGGCTTTTCGCGCTTTTCTAACAGCGCCAGAATGAATTCGCGGCTGGGAATGGGGTTGTCGTACTTTTCTGCTTCTCTATCCTGAAAAGGATCTTTTGACATTACGGTTCCTCCGATGTCATTTAATTTGGATTGCCACCGGCGGTTCGGACAATAAAATTTGGTACAGGCCGTCGTTGTCTCTGACAAGATCGGCCAGGGTATAGTTATCCAGTTCCTTGAGGAATAACTGGACCGCGTCATACAACGCCTTACGAAGGCGACAGGCTGGCGTGATGGCACACTCTTCACAGTTTACCAGCTGCAAAGGCTCCATTTTTCTCACCACCTGACCAATCACGATCTTTTCCGGGTCCATGCCTAAACGAATTCCGCCGTTTTTGCCGCGTGTCGCAGCAACGTAGCCGGCCCGGCTCAGTTGGTTGATGATTTTAACCATATGGTTACGCGACACCCCGTAGGTATCGGTGACTTCAGTAATGTTGGTCTGCTTACCTTCGGGTAGCGTCGCCATGTAAATCAGCGCACGCAGACCATAATCAGTGAAACTCGTTAGCTGCACATACACCTCAGTGAATCATCGATTGTTATGGTTATGCGCCGGTCGGCGTGGTGTTTAAGTATGATGATAAACCAGAGCGTGGAGGCCGGTGCGTTTTTTTCAGGCAAGTGTCGATATTTGCAAGAAAAAGAGAGTGAGCGGAGTCAAAGAACGGATGAAGTAAGGCCGGACAATGTCCGGCCTGAGGAGAACCTGAAGAATTATGCGTCGAACGGGTCGCGCAGAATCATGGTCTCACTGCGGTCCGGGCCAGTTGAAATAATATCAATCGGTACACCGGTCACTTCTTCTACACGCTTGATGTAGTCACGTGCTGCCTGTGGCAAGCCTTCCAGCGTTTTCACACCAAAGGTGGTTTCGCTCCAGCCTGGCATGGTTTCGTAGATTGGTTCAATACCTTCCCACCCTTCAGCAGCCAGTGGTGTGGTGGTCATTTCGCGGCCATCTGGCATACGATACGCCACGCAGATTTTCACTTCTTTCAAGCCATCCAGCACGTCCAGTTTGGTCATGCAGAAACCTGAAAGGGAGTTGATCTGCACTGCGCGACGCACGGCAACCGCATCCAACCAACCAGTGCGACGACGACGACCCGTGGTGGCGCCAAACTCGTGGCCCTGTGCACACAGGAATTCACCAGTTTCATCAAACAGCTCGGTTGGGAATGGACCCGCACCGACGCGCGTTGAGTAAGCTTTAACAATACCCAGCACGTAATCAACGTAACGCGGACCAATACCCGAACCCGTCGCCACGCCACCTGCGGTGGTGTTAGACGAAGTCACGTACGGATAGGTACCGTGGTCGATATCGAGCAGCGTACCCTGCGCACCTTCGAACATGATCAGGTCGCCACGCTTGCGCGCACCGTCCAGCAGTTCAGAGACGTCAACCACCATGCTGGTCAGAACGTCGGCCACGGCCAACGTATCGCTCAGCACTTTCTCGTAGTCTACCGCGTCAGTTTTGTAGTAGTTAACCAGCTGGAAGTTGTAGAAATCGACGATTTCTTTCAGCTTAACGGCGAAGGTTTCTTTGTTGAAGAGATCGCTGACACGCAGACCGCGGCGAGCCACTTTGTCTTCATAAGCTGGGCCGATACCACGACCGGTGGTACCGATAGCTTTAGCACCACGCGCTTTTTCGCGCGCAACGTCCATAGCGACATGGTATTGCAGAATCAGTGGACATGCTTCAGAGATCAGCAGACGTTCACGTACCGGCACACCGCGCTCTTCCAGACCTTTCATCTCTTTCATCAGCGCTTCAGGTGACAGCACAACACCATTACCAATGATGCTGGTCACGTTATCACGTAGGATGCCAGAGGGAATTAAGTGGAGGACGGTTTTTTCACCGTTGATGACAAGTGTATGGCCTGCATTGTGGCCACCCTGGTAACGCACAACGTAATTCGCGCGTTCAGTCAGAAGGTCTACGATCTTACCTTTACCTTCGTCACCCCATTGGGTGCCCAGTACGACGACGTTCTTACCCATTTTTTCAAAACCACCGATTGCTTAAAAATGGATTCTACCATCGGTTTTTGTCTCTTTCAGCACTTTTAGCATACGATTGCGCTGTTTTTTGCCTGCGTTTTGATCAACTCACAAGATGTTGGGTAAACAACGCGGGACTGACACCATTTAGCTGTGAAATAGCGCACAAATTTACTTATCAGGCACTCGCGTGGGCGCTCAGCATGTAGTAGATCACCACCCCCGCAACCACCAGGCCGCCGCCAAAACGATGCAGGATACGATCGGGCAGTTGTGCCATGGACAGAATCATACGGCGCCAGATTCGCGGCAAAAACATCGGCCCCAGCCCTTCCAGCACCAAAACTAACGCCAGCGCCATCCAGATGGTTGTGTTCATTCTATTTTTCCAAAAAAAAAAGGCCGACAACATTGTCGGCCTCAAGGTTATATCAGTTCTTAACGCGTGGCGTTAGTGGGCGCCTTCATATAACGGAAGAAATCGCTATCTGGGCTTAACACCATTACATCCTGATTATCAGAGAAGCTGTTCTCGTAAGCACGTAAGCTACGAATAAAGGCGTAGAAATCAGGATCCTGACCAAATGCATCCGCAAACAGCTTCGCCGCCTGCGCATCACCTTCACCGCGAGAGATCAAGGCCTGACGCTGCGCTTCAGCCAGAGTACGAGTCACCTGGTAATCGGCCTGGGCACGCAGTTTCTCCGCTTCTTCCTGACCCTGTGAACGCTGGCTACGCGCCACTGCTTCACGTTCAGCACGCATACGGTTGTAGATCGCATCCGACACTTCTGCCGGCAGGTTGATCTGCTTGATGCGCACATCCACCACCTGAATACCCAGTGCCGCCATACTGTTTGGATTTGGCGCTGGCTCGCTGCTGTTGGTTTCACGCTCTACACGGGCTGCTGCATTGGCGATGGCATCATCCGCTGCTGGCGTCTGAACTTCATCGTCATTGCCTGCAGTACCGGTATTCAGCGCATCACGCACATCGGTGGTCAGTCGGCCACGTGAATCGGTAACGATATCCTTCACATCCAGACGACCCATTTCAGAACGCAGACGGTCACTGAACTTACGTTTCAGCAGGACTTCCGCCTGAGAAACATCACCACCACCGGTTGCCAGGTAGTAACGACTGAAGTCACTGATGCGCCATTTGATATACGAATCAACGATCAGGTCTTTCTTCTCTTTGGTGACAAAGCGATCGGCTTGGTTATCCATGGTCTGGATACGCGCATCAAGAGATTTCACGGTTTCGATGAAAGGAATCTTGAAGTGCAGACCCGGTGCATACACCTGCGGTTTGTTCTCGCTATCACGCAGAACTTTACCGAAGCGCAGCACGATACCGCGCTCGCCTTCCTGCACCACAAACAGTGAGGCATACAGCGCCACCAGTACGACAATAATTACAGCAATAATTGGCTTACGCATCGATTACTCCCTCCCTGCGCGCTGGGTATCGTTGCGTAACGCATTGGCGCGACGCTGGTCCATGATGCTGCTCGGACTGTATGAAGAAGTCTCTTCGTTGCTGGCTGAACTGTCAGACGACGGGAACTTCATCAAATTGGTGGTCTTCTGAGCGCCCTGGTTGCCAGACGTCTGGCCACCACGCATCAGTTGATCCAGCGGCAGAACCATCAGGCTGTTACCACGATCGTTAACCAACACTTTGCGAGTATGGCTCAGCACGCGCTCCATGCTTTCGATGTACAGGCGCTCTTTAGTGATTTGCGGAGCAGCCTTGTATTCAGGCAGCAACAACGCAAAGCGCGCCACTTCACCCTGTGCTTCTAACACAGTACGCTCTTTGTAAGCGCGGGCTTCTTCAAGAATACGCTGTGCCTGACCGTTCGCACGTGGCTGCACTTCATTCGAATAGGCTTCGGCTTCACGCACGTACTGCTCACGGTTTTCACGTGCGGCGATGGCATCGTCAAACGACGCTTTGACTTCTTCCGGTGGACGAGCCGCCTGGAAGTTGACGTCGAGTAACGTAATACCCATGTTGTAAGGACGAATGGTTTCGTCCAGTTCACGCTGGGTCTCGCTACGCACCACGGTACGGCCTTCGGTTAAGATGCGGTCCATGGTTGAACGGCCAATGACGCCGCGCAATGCGCTGTCGGTGGCCTGACGCAGACTGTCGTCGGCGCTGGTCACGGCATACAGATAACGTTCAGGATCGGTGACGCGGTACTGTACGTTCATTTCAACGCGCACCACGTTTTCGTCTGAGGTCAACATCACGCCAGAGGCTGCCAGTTCACGCACCGCTTCAACGTTCACGGCACGGACCTGATCGATAAAGGTGGGCTTCCAGTTGAGGCCCGGCTCAACCAGATGGCTGAATTTGCCGAAGCGCGTGACGACGCCACGTTCCGCTTCTTTAATGGTGTAGAAACCGCTGGCAGCCCAGATGACCACAGCTGCGACGGCTACAATGCCAACCAGTTTGCCACCGCTACCGCCGCCACGTTGGCCATTGTTGTCACTCTGTTTGCCACCGCCCAGTCCGCCGAGTTTTTTACTCAGCTTACGGAAGATATCATCCAGATCAGGGGGCCCCTGATCGCGCCCTCCCTTATTTCCCCCAGAGTTGCCGCCTTGATTATTGCTGCTTCCCCACGGGTCGCGGTCCTGTCCGTTATTTCCGGGCTGATTCCACGCCATGTCTCTACTCCATTTATGATAATAACGTTTTACCCTACTGCGTGTACCCAAAGAAAACACACGTGATTCAGGTAAATTCGATTGGGCAATATCAAACAATATAGCTGGCGAGCGATGGCTCTTGTTTGCATAAACGACGCCAGTCAACAATTGGCATTCGCACATGCAACCCTACACAACCATCATCTTCATTCCATTCTTTCTCAATCGCCTGCAACTGATAGAAGCGGCTGCGCAAACGGCCTGCTTCCGGCGGCAGACGTAAATCATACTGCGCGATTTCACCGGCTAAACGCTCAGAAAGCGCCTGCCAGAGTAAGGGTAGCCCTTCTCCGCTCTGCGCAGAGAGCCAAACACGCGTTGGTTTATTCTCTTCGTCGCGATCAATACGCGGGACAAATCCCTCTAGCATATCGATCTTATTCATCACCAGCAGTGTGGGGATTTCATCGGATTCAATTTCTGCCAGCACTTCATTTACGGCTTCAATATTATCGTTAACGCGTAAATCAGCCGCGTCGATCACATGCAGTAATAGCGTCGCCTGACGCGTCTCTTGCAGCGTGGCTTTAAAGGCCGCCACTAAATCATGCGGCAGGTGACGAATAAATCCGACAGTATCCGCTAATACCACTTCACCCACGTCCGCCACGTTCAGACGACGTAATGTCGGATCGAGTGTGGCAAACAGCTGGTCCGCCGCGTAGACATTGGCAGAGGTGACTGCGTTAAACAGAGTAGATTTGCCGGCGTTGGTATACCCCACCAGCGAGACAGTCGGCACATCCGCTTTGGCACGCGCTTGTCGGCCCTGCTCGCGCTGCTTCTCTACACGCTCAAGGCGGGAAAGGATGAGGCTGATGCGGTTACGTAACAAACGGCGGTCCGTTTCCAGCTGAGTTTCACCTGGACCACGCAGACCAATACCGCCTTTCTGGCGCTCAAGGTGCGTCCATCCACGCACCAAGCGGGTTGCCATATGGCGTAGCTGTGCCAGCTCGACCTGTAACTTACCCTCGTGGGTACGGGCGCGCTGAGCAAAAATATCAAGAATTAAGCCGGTGCGATCAACAACACGACATTCGCACACACGCTCGAGATTACGTTCTTGGGCAGGCGATAAGGCATGATCGAATAAAACGACCGATGCTCCACTCGCTTTCACCGCATCGGCAATTTCAACTGCCTTTCCTTCACCGACAAAATATTTGGGATGTGGCGCTTTGCGGCTGCCAGTAATCACTTGCAGCGCTTCGACGCCCGCAGAAGAGACAAGAGTTTCAAACTCCTGCAAATCTTCCAGCTCTTTGTCTTGGGAGAACCAGATGTGTACCAGTACGGCCTGCTCACCGGCATCATAACGGTCAAACAAGCTATAACCTCGCTAAAATAAAATAACCAGGACGGGAAAACGTTATCGCTCCCCAGCCCTGGCTTTACGGCAGCGCAAAATTATTCTGCGTTATCGCCGTCTTGTTGTGGCTGCGACTGAGCGCCCTGGTTGCTTCCGCTATGGTGGTAATTGCTGCTACCACCGCCACCGCCCGGGGTGTTGCTATGGTGCGACACCGGACGAGAAGGAACCACTGTAGAGATGGCATGCTTATACACCATCTGGCTAACCGTGTTTTTCAACAGAATGACGAACTGATCAAAGGATTCAATTTGCCCTTGCAGCTTAATACCATTCACCAAATAGATCGAAACCGGTACACGTTCACGACGCAAAGCGTTCAAAAACGGGTCTTGTAATGATTGCCCCTTAGCCATTCTATCTTTTCCTTATATGCTTGTTGTTTGTTACTTTAAGAACCGTGGTTCAGAAAAACTGCGTAAAAATTTGCGCACGATAACGGACCAATTGTACACAATCATCCCTGCTTCGCACTAACAACCTGAAGCACCGCATTACGCGCTAATTCTGGCTCGTCACTGTCTAACCAGTGGACTTCAGGCCAGCCACGTAACCAAGTCATCTGGCGTTTGGCGAGCTGCCGGGTCGCGCAAATTCCCCGATAAACCATTTCGTCGTAATCGATTTCACCAGAAAGATAAGACCACATCTGGCGATAACCCACACAACGAATGGAAGGCATGTCCGTATGCAAATCACCTCGTGCAAACAGTTCACGAGCCTCCGCTTCAAATCCTGACGCTAGCATCTGGTCGTAACGCAACGCAATGCGTTGATGTAGCAGTTCGCGACTCGCTGGAGCGATAGCAAACTGGTACACGTCGTAGGGTAACGCTTCGCCGGACGTTTTTGTCAGTTCCGTTAAAGTTTTACCCGAAATAAAAAAAACTTCCAGTGCTCGCGAAAGTCTCTGCGGATCATTCGGATGAATACGACTACCGGCGACCGGATCGATTTCACACAGCTGGCGGTGCAGGGCATCCCACCCTTTCTCCGCCGCCATTTGCTCTATCCGCTGACGCACGTCCGGATCGGCCGAGGGCAACGGCGACAATCCTTCAAGCAACGCCTTGAAGTAGAGCATGGTTCCACCAACAAGCAGCGGAATCTTACCTTTTTGGGTAATCTCCGCCATTTCTGCCAGCGCATCACGACGAAACTCAGCAGCAGAATAAGCTTCTGCCGGGTCGCGAATGTCCAGCAAACGATGGGGCGCCAGTGCTAACTCCTCTGCCGACGGTTTCGCCGTGCCAATATCCATCCCACGATAGATTAAGGCAGAGTCAACGCTGATAAGTTCCACTGGAAGTTGCTGACGCAGCGAAATCGCTAACGCCGTCTTTCCGGAAGCGGTGGGCCCCATCAAAAAAATAGCCTTTGGCCGGCCAGCCTGGTTTAGTTCACTCATGCTTCAACGCGTTAATCGCGCTCTCAATCTCAATGGCCTGTAACAGACCTGAAGGCGGCGACTTAAGCAGTTGCGGGCAAAGCCGTTCAAGCTCAGCCAGCAGTGCAATCGCCTGCGAGTGATTCCAGTGAGCCGTTTCGGCATCGTCACGTCTTGCCAGCCATTGGGCCAGCGAGGATGCAGAAACCTCTTGCTGCCGGGCGAGATAGCCTAACAGGTCTGGAATCAAGATTTGTAAATTTTGTGTGCGTAACGGTAAAGGGACGGCGCGCAGGGTCACATGCTGACCTTCCCGTTGTAAATCAATGCCCATCAGGGTTAATAACGCCGCTTGGGCATCAATGACGGGTAACTCTTCTTTGGCAATTTTCAGCCTCACTGGGATCAATAGAGGCTGAGGTTTCAGCCCTTGCTCTCCAGGTTGTAACTGGGCCTGTTTTAGCCAGCGTGAGGCAACGCTCAATGACAGTAACTGTAACTGGTTACCCCGCTCCAGCAGCGCATAGCGCTCCTGCATCACGCTTAATACGCGGCCAAAACTTTGCGCATGAGCAGCCAGTGGCGCTTCCTGCACTTCAGGCTGGCGTACCGGTGCCGGTTGCGGTGCAGCAGCACCAGGCATTTCCACCACCGGGGTTTTCATCAACTGCTGATAGGCGGCACCTTCACGCGCACGATAAACCGGCTCTTTATTCTGCCAGTTAGCGCCTGCTGCGCTACCACTCTGACGTGGCGCGCGGGCAGGCTGTGCAAAATGATTCGCACCAGCCGACTGCCGATTCTCTGGCTGCCACTGTGGTGCGGGTTCTTCAGCCTGAGCAATGGGTAGCTCCGCCGTGCGGCTCGCCTGCAGTGCGCTCATCACTCCTTGCCAGATAAAATCATGGACCAGGCGCGACTGGTGAAAGCGCACTTCATGTTTGGCAGGATGGACATTCACATCCACCTGGTGGGGATCGATCTCCAGGTACAGTACGTAAGCGGGCTGCTGATCGTCACCGAGTTGCGTTTGATAGGCCTGGCGAATCGCGTGATTAATCAGTTTGTCCCGCATCATGCGGCCATTGACGTAGCAATACTGTAAATCGGTGACCTGGCGCGACCCCGCCGGATCGGCAACCCATCCTCGTAATGCTAAATCGTCATGCTGCCACTCAATACGCAGTGCATGCTGAATAAAGGTGGTGCCACAGATAGCACCCAACCGGCGCTCTCGCTGCGCATCCTGATCCACCGCGCGATACTGGCGCACCAGCTTGCCGTTGTGCGTCAGGGAAATCGCCACGTCAAAGCGAGCCAGCGCAATGCGACGTATCACTTCATCAATATGCGTAAACTCGGTTTTTTCCGTACGCATAAACTTGCGCCGGGCCGGCGTGTTGTAGAACAAATCGAGGACTTCAAGCGAGGTGCCCACCGGATGCGCCGCCGGTTTGACCGTGACATCCATATCGCGCCCTTCAGCATAGGCTTGCCAGGCTTCGTTTTGCTCGGCGGTACGCGAGGTGAGCGTGAGTCGTGAAACTGAGCTGATACTGGCGAGGGCTTCTCCGCGAAAACCGAGGCTGACAATGGCCTCAAGGTCATCGAGTGAGGATATTTTACTGGTGGCGTGACGCGCCAGCGCCATCGCCAACTCGGCTTTCGCAATACCGCAGCCGTTGTCACGGATACGAATCAGCTTCGCACCGCCTTTTTCGATATCCACGTCGATGCGCGTCGCACCGGCATCAAGGCTGTTTTCCACCAGCTCTTTTACAACCGATGCAGGACGCTCAACCACTTCGCCTGCGGCAATCTGGTTCGCGAGTTGCGGTGGTAAAATCTGTATTGGCATGGTGGTGATCCTTGTAGCGGGCTGGCTCCTCAGAGCCAGCAATCAGGATTGCGGAATCTTTAAGTTTTGCCCCAACATCACATTGCTCGACTTCATATTATTGGCCTGCATGATAGCTTTCGGGCTAACGCCATAATGGGCGGCGATCCCCGTGAGCGAATCACCGCGAACCACTTTGTGTCGCGTTGGGCGGCTGGCGGCGGTAACGCTGACGCCCGATTTGGCCGGAACCTTAAGACGCTGACCCACCCAGACCACATCGCGTTTAAGATTGTTGAGATCGCGCAGTGTCGCCATGCTGACACCATACCTGGCAGCAATGCCAGAAAGCGTTTCGCCACGCGTCACCGTATGACGCTGTGTTGCGCCCGTATATTGCACCGTGCCGGTCGCCGGGTTGCTGGCGACGCTAACCGCTGGTGCGCTGTCCAGCGGCCGGTTTTCCTCCTTTGGGACCGATTGCAGCGGATGCGCGAGGAAATAGTTGCGCAGTCCTTTATAAATCGACTGAGCAATCTTTTCCTGATACGCGCTACTGCCGAGCAGCCGCTCCTCCGCTGCGTTACTGATAAAGCCAGTCTCAACCAGTAAAGAAGGGATGTCAGGGGAACGCAACACACCAAGGCTGGCATGTTCCGGTAAACGTTTATGCAATGGTGTCACACCGCGCAGCTGCTGTAACACTTTCACTGCGACGTCATATCCTACGCGCTGAGAATGACCAAATTGCAGATCCAGCACCGCCTGGCTCAGGTAAGGATCGGCCTGGCTATTCGCCAGTAAATCACCGGCACCACCCAGCAATTCAGACTGCTTCTCTTTCTGTTCCAGCCAGTTGGCCATTTCGTTGTTGGCACGACGGTTGGACAGCACCCAAACGGATGCGCCCGTGGCGGAATGGTTTGGCGCAGCATCAGCGTGAATAGAAACCAACAGGTTGGCATTCTCTTTACGCGCCACCTCGGAACGACCCATCACGGAAATAAAATAGTCGCCGTTACGCGTCAGAACCGGCTTAAACATCGGGTCCTGATCCATCAGCGCTTTCAGTTTGCGCGCAATGGCAATGGTGACGTTTTTCTCATGCAAGCCGTGTTGGCCCGACGCACCCGGATCCTGTCCGCCGTGACCGGCATCAATCGCTACGATGACCTGATCGTTGCGCGTCACCGCACCACCAGGGCGTACCGTGGTATTGCTGTTCGAGACCGTCGTCACCGGATTGGCATTAAACGGATTGCCCTGTCTGCTACTGTTTTCACTCTGACGGGCGGTTGTCACTGGCGCAGCCGCCGCGCTGCGACGTGCAGGCTGTGTGCCATTGATGGTGAAAACCACGCGATATTGATTGCCGTCGCGCTGAGTTGTCGCACGTGTTTTTGCCGCCTGGGTTAGTTCAAACACCAGACGAATACTCTGTTTGTCTTTTGGCTGGCTGTTGCGAATGCGCTGGACGATGTTTTCACCGCTGAAATTGAGCGGCAATCCTTTAATCGAACCGCTCTGGCGAATATCCAACACCACGCGATTTGGATTGTGCAGAGGGAAAAAACCATACACCGGCTGGCCGTTAAAGCTCAGTGTCACCGTCGCCTGGCTGTCACCGTTCTCAACTTTGATATCAGACAGCGTGGCCGACAGCGCTGAAGCAGAAAAAAGACAGATCGCGGCCAGTAAGATGCCTTTCATCCGTGAAATCATGCCTGCTCCCTGCCGTGCTGAAACTGCTGTAACAGCGTCTCACCCAGCGCAGAAACGGCACTCAGTTCCGCTTCACGCGCTGTATCCACATAGCGTAGCGTCAGCGCCAAATCAGGTTCCGGCAACACACCGGTTCCCTGTTGTGGCCACTCCACCAGACATAGCGCATCGCCGCCGAAATAGTCGCGGATGCCCATAAATTCCAGTTCTTCAGGATCGGCAAGACGATAAAGGTCGAAATGATAGAGCGTACGGTCACCCAGTTCATAAGGTTCGACTAGTGTGTAAGTCGGACTTTTAACGTTGCCCTGATGGCCCAGCGCCTGCAAAAAGCCACGGCTAAAGGTGGTCTTTCCCGCACCCAGATCGCCATAGAGATAGATGACCACCGCGCTGCTGCAAACGCGAGCCAGTTGCGCACCCAGATTTAGGGTTGCCGCCTCATCGGGCAAAGGAATAACACAGGTCTTCATGCTTTATTATTGAATCATCTCTGGATTAACAAACTGCCACAGCAGTTCGAACAAATCAGTGGCTAACATGCCTCGCGTTCCGCGCTGCAGGGCAACCGCATCTGCCGTTGCACCGTGCACGACACAGCCCGCGCAGGCTGCCTCTAGTAAAGTCAGTTTCTGGCCCAGCAGGGCCGCAATGATGCCGCTCAGCACATCGCCCATACCGCCTGACGCCATTCCCGCATTGCCCACATCCGCGATAGCCATGTCACCATCCGTGCTGGCAATAACCGTTCCCGCGCCTTTTAGCACCACCACGCCACCATAGCGTTTCGCCAGGGTCTGCGCGGCGTGCAGGCGGTCGCGCTCAATTTCGCTGGTTTTCACCCCCAGTAAACGCGCCGCTTCGCCGGGATGCGGAGTGATGATGCGATTCTGACGGTAATCCTGATTGATTGCCAGCAGGTTAAGCGCATCTGCATCCCAAAGCATCGGCTTTTCACTGGCCGCAACCTTCATCAGCGCATTCTGGGCCCAGTCACGCTGTCCAAGGCCTGGGCCGATCGCGATGGCGTCCGCCCACTCCAGGGCCTGCTCCAGCGCTTCATCACAAAGGGAATCGACCATCAACTCGGGTCGAGCGGTAAGAATCGGGCCGATATTATCTTCATGGGTCAGTACGCGCACAAGCCCTGCCCCACTGCGCAGCGCGGCTTCGCCCGTCATGCGGATAGCGCCGGCCGTGCCTTTGTCACCGCCAATCACCAACAGCCGACCATGGTCGCCTTTGTGCGAAGTGGCGCGGCGCGGTTTGAGCCAACGCACCAAATCCTGAGCATCGTAGCGAAGAACAGGTGCCTCCTCGCCAGCCAGAAAGGCGCCTAAGCCCAGATTGTCACAGTGCAGTCGCCCCACCACATCGCGCGCTTTACCAGTCAACTGACCGGGTTTAAGGGCAATCATGCTGAGAGTATGGTCGGCAACGATGGCACTTCCGGGCGTTGCGCCGGTAGCAGCATCCAGACCCGATGGAACATCCAGCGCCAGCACCGGTGCGCCATGAGCATTGGTCAAATCGATCAGGCCAGCATAGGGCGCGGCCGGCGGGCGATTGATTCCGGTACCCAGTAACGCATCCACGATCAAATCAACCGTTTCCGGCCACGCAGCGGTTGCGGCATGAATGACACCACCCGCCTCTAGCCAGGCTTGCTGAGCGGACTGCGCTTCTTCCGGTAAGGGATGGTTACCCTCGCAGGCCAGCAGCGTAATGTTGATCCCCGCTGCCTGCGCCAGTCGAGCCACTACATATCCATCGCCGCCGTTATTGCCGTGGCCGCAAAGGATCAACCAGTGCTGCGTTTGCGGCCACTGCGCACGGGCCAGTTCATAACTCGCTTGTCCGGCACGGTGCATCAATTCATATAGCGTTAAGCCCAGGCTATCCGCGGCATCACGTTCCAATTGCCTCATCGCCTGCGCAGGCCAGACAGAGTGTGTTAAACTGCGCGGGTTTGCTTCAATTGCCTGGTTTCTCATGTCATACCCTCTCGATCTTCATCAGCTTGCCCAACAGATAAAACTGTGGGGGCGCGAACTCGGCTTTCAGCAGGTTGGTATTTGCGATACCGATCTCAGCGCGGAAGAGCCCAAACTACAGGAATGGCTGGAGAAGCAGTATCACGGAGAGATGGACTGGATGGCGCGTCATGGCATGATGCGCGCGCGTCCGCATGAACTGCTGCCCGGCACACTACGAGTGATCAGCGTCCGCATGAATTACCTGCCAGCCAAAGCCGCTTTCGCAACAACACTGAAAAATCCACATTTGGGCTACGTCAGCCGCTATGCGCTGGGCCGCGATTATCACAAAGTATTGCGCAATCGCCTGAAAAAGCTTGGAGAAATGATCCAGGCGCACTGTGGTGAACTTAATTTTCGGCCGTTTGTTGATTCAGCACCCATCCTCGAACGCCCGATCGCCGCAAAAGCAGGTTTAGGTTGGACCGGCAAACACTCATTGATTCTCAACCGTGAGGCGGGCTCCTGGTTCTTTCTTGGCGAACTGTTGATTGACCTACCGTTGCCGGTCGATCAGCCCCAGGAAGAGCAGTGCGGCCGCTGCGTGGCCTGCATCACCATCTGCCCGACAGCCGCTATCGTTGAACCCTATGTGGTGGATGCCCGGCGCTGTATCTCTTATCTCACCATTGAATTGGAAGGCGCGATCCCTGAAGAGTTCCGCCCGCTGATTGGCAACCGTATCTACGGTTGTGACGATTGCCAGTTGATCTGCCCGTGGAATCGTTATGGTCAGTTGACAGATGAGGATGATTTTTCACCGCGTGCAGTATTACACGCGCCGCCGTTGGTGGAACTCTTTGCCTGGGATGAGGCGAAATTCCTGCGCATCACTGAAGGCTCCGCCATTCGTCGTATCGGCCATTTACGCTGGCTGCGTAATATCGCGGTAGCGCTGGGCAATGCGCCATGGGCAGAAGAAAATCTGGCCGTGTTGCAAATGCGCAAAGGCGAACACCCGCTGCTTGATGAGCATATTGACTGGGCTATCGCGCAGCAGCTGCACAAACGGGCCGCAGAGGCCGTGGATGTGCAGCCTGCGAAGAAACAGCGGTTGGTGCGCGCGGTCGAGAAAGGCTTACCCCGTGATGCGTGATTAACCAATCACGCAGGATAAAATCCTTTTCCACATGCTGTGAATAAAATTATAAAGCCGATTAGTGAGGGGGATGGTTATATCATCTGGTAAGACTATTCACAGACTGAAATACCTATAATCCATTTAAAAACAACAGGTTAACTAATTACTGTAAACATTTACGTAGAGAGTAGCGCGCAGGGGCTTGTCCAGAGCTTGTGGATAACTCTGTTCAAAACAGTTTTGCAGATAGGGTAAAACGCCGTCAGTACGTTGCAGGCGCTTTGTGGATAACCTGTAAGATAACTGCAACAGACTACAGGCATCGTTGGTGCTAAAGCGGTGCGCAAAATTTCCAGAAACAAAACCACGCCGCATAAGATCGATGAAGACTGCAGCAGTTTTATGTCTGATGACGCCCGAGAGCAAATAACATTAATGAATATGAAAATTTGGAGCGGGAAACGAGACTCGAACTCGCGACCCCGACCTTGGCAAGGTCGTGCTCTACCAACTGAGCTATTCCCGCATAATCTTCGTATTTTAGTTCGCACCTGCGTTGGCTGCCTTTACTCACCCAGGTCACTTACTGATGTAAGCTCCCAGGGATTCGTTCAGTTGCCGCCTTGCTGCAAACTCAAATACTTGATTCTGAATCCTGGTATTCTTGTCACAACAATCGCGATAGCGACTAAATCCGTGATTTGGATGGTTTACTGCAAACTCTGGAGCGGGAAACGAGACTCGAACTCGCGACCCCGACCTTGGCAAGGTCGTGCTCTACCAACTGAGCTATTCCCGCATAATCTTCGTATTTGAGTCGCTAACTGCTTTGGCTGCTTTCGCTCAACCAGGTCACTTACTGAAGTAAGCTTCCAGGCATTCGTTCAATTGCCGTCTTGTTATCAACTCAACTACTTGATTCTGAATCTTGTCATTCGATTTGCTGCTTTGGCTGCAAACTGAAATCGTGATTCTGTGCTTCGTATTACTGCCTCGCACCGATTCAAATTCTTCACCGGTACGGGGTGCGCATTATACGAGAAATCCTTTCAGTCGCAAGAGTCTAAAAGCAATATTTTGCGCTTTCTGCGCGTTTGCTGCTTTAATCGACAACCTGATTGTTTCCTGCGCACCCTTTGTAGATTAAAGCTGCAAGAAGTGTTCGCGGTAGTAAGCCAGCTCGGCAACGGACTCGCGGATATCGTCCAATGCCTGGTGACTACCGGATTTTTTAAAGCCCGGCAGAATCTCCGGCTTCCAGCGACGCGCTAACTCTTTCAAGGTGCTGACGTCCAGATAACGATAGTGGAAGTAGGCTTCCAGCTCAGGCATGTACTTGAACAAGAAGCGACGATCCTGGCCAATGCTATTACCGCAAATCGGTGAGGTATTCGCTGGCACCCACTGCTTCAAGAACTCAATGGTCGCCAGCTCAGCTTCACGATCGCCATACTGGCTAGCCTTAACACGTTCCACCAGCCCGCTATTGGTGTGCGTCCGCACATTCCAGTCATCCATCAGCGCCAGCTGTGCGTCTGATTGATGCACGGCTAACACCGGCCCTTCCGCCAGGATGTTCAGGTTGGCATCTGTGACGATCGTGGCGATCTCAATAATGCGATCTTGCTCAGGATCGAGCCCGGTCATTTCGAGGTCGATCCAAATCAGGTTGTGTTCATTTCCAGCTGTCATGCGTATCCCGCCCGTTGCCAATGTCGTCATTACACTCAATTCAGGTGTATCATAGACGTTTTGCCCAGCGGGGCGAAGCCTGGCGAAAGCCGTGAGAGGATGCGTGAGTAAAAACAAACTGTCGAAAGGCCAACAACGTCGCGTAAGCGCCAACCATCAGCGTCGTCTGCAGCAACGGAGCGAGAAGCCCGAACCGGATGATAGCCTGTTTGGAGAAGCGTCCGAAGGCGTCGTGATCAGCCGATTCGGCATGCACGCAGACGTGGAAGATAGCGCGGGCGAAGTCCATCGCTGCAATATCCGTCGCACCATTCGGTCGCTGGTCACCGGCGATCGTGTCGTGTGGCGCGCAGCGATTGGCGGCGGTAAAGGGATCGTAGAAGCGGTGCACGAACGTAAAACCGTGCTCACTCGTCCGGATTTCTACGATGGCGTCAAACCGATCGCCGCGAACATCGATCAGATCAACATCGTATCGGCGATCCTCCCCGAGCTGTCTCTCAATATTATCGATCGCTATCTGGTGGCCAGTGAAACACTCGGCGTAGAGCCTTTACTGGTGCTGAATAAAATCGACCTGCTGGATGAAAAGGCCCGTGAACAGGTCGATAAGCAGATGGATATCTATCGCCATATTGGATATCGCGTGTTGATGGTCTCCAGCCACGCTAAAAATGGTCTGGCAGAATTGGAAACGGCATTGACCGGACGCGTGAGCATTTTTGCTGGCCAGTCGGGTGTCGGTAAGTCCAGTCTGCTGAACAACCTCTTAGGGCTGGATGTGGCGGGCGATGAAATTCTGACTAACGATGTTTCCGATGTCTCGGGGCTGGGCCAGCACACCACCACCGCCTCCCGTTTATACCATTTCCCGCACGGCGGCGACGTGATTGATTCACCAGGGGTACGCGAATTTGGTTTGTGGCATCTGGAACCGGAACAAATCACGCGTGGATTTGTCGAATTTCGTGAGTTTCTCGGTACTTGCCGTTTCCGCGACTGTAAGCACGACACCGATCCCGGCTGCGCCCTGCGCGAAGCGGTGAACAATGGCGTCATTGCCAGGTCGCGCTTCGTTAACTACCACCGAATTCTGGAGAGTATGGCGCAGGTAAAAACGCGTAAAAACTTTCCCGATAACGATATTTAACGTTTATACCCAATATAATTCGAGCTTCAGGAAGGCGGCAAGTGCATGAATCCTCAGGAGCTTACTAAAGTCAGTGACTGAGGTGAATGCACGTAGCCAACGCACCTACAGCTCGAAGTATGAAGGGCACATTCGCCAACAGACCGGGGCGCTGCTACAATCCGCCCCCTTTTGTAAAACCAAGCGTAATTAAGCCAGGAGGCAACGGTGTTTGATCGTTTTAAACTCGGCCTGAATCATATTCTGCCCAAAAAAGGGCTTACCGAACTTGCTGGCTGGGGCGCCAGTCGTCGTGGTGGCTGGCTGACCAAAGCGGTCATCGACATTTTCGTCTGGTACTACAAAGTGGATATGGCGGAAGCCAGCAAACCGCACACCGGTAGCTATCGTACCTTTAACGACTTCTTTGTACGCCCGTTAAAAGAAGGCGCACGTCCGACCGATCCCGATGCGTCATTACTGGCATTGCCCGCCGATGGCGCCGTCAGTCAGTTAGGCCGCATTGAAGGCGATCAAATTTTCCAGGCAAAAGGTCACTACTACACGCTGCAAGCCCTGCTGGCGGGTAATGATGACCTGGCAGAAAAGTTTATCGATGGTGAGTTCGTCACGACTTACCTTGCACCGCGCGATTATCACCGTGTGCATATGCCGTGTAATGGCATTCTGCGTGAGATGATCTACGTGCCTGGCGATCTCTACTCTGTGAATCCGCTGACGGCACGTAACATCCCCAATCTGTTCGCCCGTAATGAGCGCGTGATCTGTGTATTTGATACCGATCACGGCCCCATGGTGCAGATTCTGGTCGGTGCCACCATCGTTGGTAGCATCGAAACCGTTTGGGCCGGCACCATTACGCCACCACGTGAAGGAGTCATTAAGCGCTGGCGCTATCCGGCTGCCGATCATGACGGCGCAGTCGTGTTATTGAAAGGCCAGGAAATGGGCCGCTTCAAACTGGGCTCAACGGTCATTAACCTGTTCGCGCCAGGTCGCGTGAAACTGGCAGAGAGCCTGGAAGCTGAAAGCAAAACCCGCCTTGGTCAGCCGCTGGCCATCGCCTTGCCGCAGCCCGGCGATAGCGCCCCGCTCGCCGACTAACCGGAACCTCTCCCGTGCGCGTTTTCCTCTCCCTACTGCTGAGCCTGGTGCTCAGCAGTTCTGTATTTGCCGCTACCGTTCCGCCCGCCAATCAGCTGAAACAAGAGCTGGATGCGGCCAAATCCGCTAAAGCCACACCGACTCAAGCCGAGCAGGTGCAGGCGCTGGAAGCGGCGATTAATTTCCTGTCTGAGCGCGATGAATCACAGGAGCGTGCCAAACAATATCAACAGGTGATTGATGATTTTCCGCGCCTGGCGCGTGAATTACGCCAGCAGATCGCCACGCTAACGGACGGCAGTAAAACGGTGCGTAGCAACATGAGCAGCGCCGAGCTGGATCAAGAGATCTTGCAAATCAGCAGCCAGTTACTGGAGGAAGGTCGTCAGGCACAGCAGGAGCAGGATCGCGCTCGCGAGATCAGTGATTCGCTTTCGCAGCTGCCGCAACAGCAAACCGATGCACGACGCGCGATGACCGAAAGCGATCGCCGTGTGCAAGGTTTTTCAGCCGCCGCCACACCGCTGGCACAGGCGCAGATCTATGCACGTCAGGCGGAGAATGCCGCCAACAAAGCGCGGGTTGACGAGTTAGAGCTGGCGCAGCTGTCAGCCAATAACCGCCAGGAACTGGCGCGCATGCGGGCTGAAGTGCATCAGCGCAAAGCCACGCAGCTTGATAACTATCTGCAGGATCTGCGTAATCAGCTTAACAACCAACGCCAACGCGAAGCGGAACTGGCGCTGGAGCGCACCGAGCAGCTGGCAGAAAACAGCGGGGATTTACCCGCATCCATCAGCGACCAGTTCCGCGTTAACCGCGAATTATCTGCTGACCTGAATGCACAAGCCCAACGCATGGATCTGGTCGCCTCGCAGCAGCGCCTGGCCACCAATCAAACCTTGCAAGTACGCCAGGCACTCAGCACGCTGCGTGAGCAATCACAGTGGCTGGGCGCCTCAAATCTGCTCGGTGAAGCCTTGCGCGCCCAGGTTGCACGGCTGCCGGATATGCCAAAATCGCAGCAAATTGACAGCGAAATGGGCCAGTTGCGCGTTCAGCGCCTGCACTATGAAGATTTGCTTGAGCGGCAGAAAGATCTGCGTAAAGAGAAACAGGATGACGGCACACCCTTTACCAGCGAGCAACGCCGCATCCTTGATGCGCAGCTGAAAACGCAACGTGAACTGCTCAACTCGCTGATCTCCGGCTGCGATACGCTGATTCTGGAAATCACCAAACTCAAAGTCTCCAATACGCAGCTTCAGGATGCGCTGGGGGAAGTGAGAGAAGCCACGCATCGCTATCTTTTCTGGACCGCCGATGTCAGCGCCATTGACTTAAAATACCCGATTGAGGTGGCGCGCGATTTAACACGTCTGCTGTCGCTGGATACCTTAGGACAACTTGGCAAAGCGACGGCCATGATGTTTACCAGTAAAGAAACGGTGATGCCTATCATCTGCGCCGTGTTACTGGTCGGCTTTAGTATCAGCTCTCGCCGTCATTACAATGACTTTATGGCGCGTTCTGCCATCCGCGTGGGCAAGGTGACGCAGGACCGCTTTAGCCTGACGTTACGCACCGTGTTCTGGTCAATCCTGGTTGCCGTGCCGGTACCGGTGCTGTGGGCCGCGCTGGGCTTTGGTTTACAGCATGCATGGCCTTATCCATTTGCGGTGGCGATTGGTGATGGCATTACCGCCACCCTGCCCCTGCTGTGGGCCTTTATGATCAGTAAGGCTTTCGCCCGCCACGATGGGCTGTTTGTGGTGCATTTTCGCTGGCCACAAGCGCGTGTCGCACGAGCAATGCGCTACTACTCACTCACCGTTGGTTTGATCGTGCCGCTTATCATGCTGCTGATTGCCTTCGCCAATCTCGATGATCCGCAGTTCTCCGCGACGCTCGGCCGCCTGTGCTTTATCCTGATTTGCGGTGCCTTGAGTATTGTCACGGTCAGCCTGAAACGCTCAGGCATTCCGCTTTATCTGGATAAAGAGGGCAACGGCGACAACTTCATCAACCGTATTTTATGGAACCTGATGATCGCCATTCCTCTGGTGGCGGCACTGGCTTCCTGCATAGGCTATCTGGCGACCGCGCAGGCGCTGCTGGCGCGTCTTGAAACCTCGGTGGGTATCTGGTTCTTCCTGCTGGTGATTTATCACATCATTCGCCGCTGGATGCTGATTCAGCGTCGCCGCATCGCCTTTGATCGTGCGCGTCAACGCCGTGCTGACATGCTGGCCAATCGCGCACGCAGCGAAGAAGAGAAAGAGCAGCAGACACCGGCTAACGCTGACACCATAGAGATAGATGAACCCAGTCTGGATTTGGATGAGATCAGCGCCCAGTCACTGCGCCTGGTACGCTCCATTCTCACCTTGATTGCGCTGGTGTCCGTGATTGTGCTGTGGTCGGAAATCCACTCCGCCTTTAGCTTCCTCGACAACATTCCGCTGTGGGATGTGAGCACCACCATCCAAGGCGTGGAGAGCGTTCAGCCGATCACGCTGGGCTCCGTGTTGATTGCCATTTTGGTGTTCATCATTACGACGCAGCTGGTACGCAATATGCCGGCGCTGCTGGAGCTGGCGCTGTTACAGCATCTCAGCCTGACGCCTGGCACAGGGTATGCGATTACCACCCTCACCAAATATGCGCTGATGCTGATTGGCGGCTTAATTGGTTTCTCCATCATTGGCGTGGAATGGGCGAAGCTGCAGTGGTTGGTGGCGGCCTTAGGTCTGGGGCTAGGTTTTGGTATGCAGGAAATCTTCGCCAACTTTATCTCCGGCTTGATCATCCTGTTTGAAAAACCGATCCGTATTGGTGATACCGTGACGATTCGCGATTTGACCGGCAGCATTACCCGCATCAATACGCGCGCCACCACCATTACCGACTGGGATCGTAAAGAGATTATCGTGCCGAATAAGGCCTTCATCACGGAGCAGTTCGTCAACTGGTCGCTGTCAGACTCCGTGACGCGTGTGGTGCTGACCATCCCTGCACCGGCTCACGTCAACAGTGATGAAGTCACCAATATCCTCAAGCAGGCCGCCGAACGCTGTACCTACGTACTGGATATGCCCGCGCCAGATGTGTTCCTGGTTGACCTGCAGCAGGGTATTCAGCTGTTCGAACTGCGTGTGCACGCGGCCGAAATGGGGCACCGTATGCCGCTGCGCCATGAGTTGCACCAGCTGATTCTGCGCGGTTTTGAGGAGCATGGTATCGAGATGCCGTTCCCGCCGTTCCAGGTACGCATGGAGACGCTGGGGCGCAAAACGCCGGCCAGTAATGGCTCGCCCTCGAGCCAGACGTTCAAATCAGGTGGCTTATAAATGAAAACGCCCGGCAAGTGCCGGGCGTTGTTTTATCGACTGAACATCACTTCACAAATTCTACGCCTTGCGCGATATCTTTCTTCAACGTCTCCAGCATGCCATTGAGCGCCTGTTGCTCAAACGCACTTAATGGCCCCAGCGGACGGCGCTCTACAATACCGTTTTTGCCCAACAGCAGCGGCTGTGAGAAGAAGCGCGCGTACTCACCATCGCCTTCAACATAGGCACACTCCACCACGTTAGCTTCGCCCTGCAGGGCACGAATCAGCGAAAGACCAAAGCGCGCTGCCGCTTGCCCCATCGACAAGGTTGCCGATCCGCCACCCGCCTTGGCTTCGACAACTTCAGTGCCGGCATTCTGAATGCGTTTGGTCAGGTCAGCCACTTCCTGATCGCTGAAGCTGATGCCTTTAACTTGCGACAGCAGTGGCAGAATAGTGACGCCAGAATGCCCCCCCACTACCGGCACTTCGATCTCGGTTGGCTGTTTGCCTTTCAATGCAGCAACAAAAGTATTGGCGCGGATGATGTCGAGCGTCGACACGCCAAACAAACGGTTTTTGTCATAGACGCCGGCTTTTTTCAGCACTTCAGCGGCAATCGCCACGGTGGTGTTCACCGGGTTGGTGATCACGCCAATCAGCGCTTTCGGTGCGGTACTGGCCACCTGCTCGATCAGATTGCGGACGATCCCGGCGTTGACGTTAAACAAATCAGCGCGATCCATACCGGGTTTACGTGCCACGCCAGCAGAAATCAACACCACATCGGCACCGTGCAGCGCGGGGGTCGCATCTTCGCCACTGAACCCTTCTACTTTTACCGCAGTCGGAATATGGCTGAGATCCACCGCGACACCCGGCGTCACCGGAGCGATGTCGTAAAGTGAGAGAGAGGAACCTGCGGGTAATTGAGTTTTGAGCAGCAGTGCTAGCGCCTGGCCGATACCACCAGCTGCACCGAGAACGGCAACTTTCATCCTGAACTCCTTATTAAGGTGGGGCAGAGATATGCCGAAAATCCATCAGGTTACGAGTTTAATCAACTTCTCAGGCGATAGCGACACACCTGTCGCGCATTAACCTACGCCGCAATCGGCTCCCGAGACATCTCCACTTCAGAAGTCGCCTGAATGATACATTCGCAGCCAGAAAACTATGGACGGCAATGATCATCGATATTGTTGTTACCACTTCAATACTATAACAACATTGCAACCTTCGCTTTGCGCGTCACCCCGCGATTTTGGCGCAACACAAATCTCTGGTATGATGCCGCCCCCCGCAGGATTATGCGGCGATTCTCTCATCACGCTTATTGCATAAAAATTCATCTAAATGCATAATAATTTATCTGCTGTAGGCCTGTTGCCTGCCGCACCCCTCTTTTATTGGTAGCTTATGCGAAATCCATCAAAACAAGACGACCTGATCAAAGCCTTCAAGGCCTTATTGAAGGAAGAGAAATTTAGTTCTCAAGGCGAGATCGTACAGGCGCTGCAGGAAGACGGCTTCGAAAATATCAATCAGTCAAAAGTTTCTCGTATGCTGACTAAGTTTGGCGCGGTGCGCACCCGCAATGCCAAAATGGAAATGGTGTACTGCCTGCCCGCTGAACTGGGCGTGCCGACCACCACCAGCCCACTGAAGAATTTGGTGCTGGATATCGATTACAACGATGCGCTGGTGGTGATTCACACCAGCCCGGGTGCTGCGCAGCTGATAGCGCGTCTGCTGGATTCACTCGGCAAAGCGGAGGGGATCCTCGGGACTATCGCCGGTGATGACACCATCTTTATTACCCCCGCACGCGCTTTCTCCGTAAAACAGTTGCACGACGCTGTGCTGGTTTTATTCGAACAAGAGTTATAAAACCCTACTGTAGACCGGCAGTTCCACTGCTGGTCATCCCCTTTTGTTTTATCCCTTTCCCGCCCCGTTTGTTACAAATCCTTTTGTAAATAATAAGTTAACCTTAGATCCTCGTGTTCTGTAGCCAGAGCAATATTGGTACGACCTTTTCCCCTGCTTAACCATATGCGCTATTTTACACTGCTTTACATATCGTGCTCAGCCGTTATAGCTTCTTAATGCGTACCAGCCAGCTGGATCAACCACGATCTTTCGCACAAAAAGATAATTTGATGCAGATCATTGTTTTTACGGATAAATAACCGTCAATGGTTAAGATCCAGGCGTTTTTTATAACCATGAGTTCTAAAAAAGCGTCATAAGGATAAAGAATAACAACCAAACATTATTAGCCAGATATTAATTTCATGAGTGATTAGATCTATACTTCTTTTCGTGATGCAAATCACACGAAAGAAAAAGATAAAAATAGACGACGAGGAAAAATATCATGAACGTTAAAACTACTATCGCAACCCTGAGCATTCTATCTGCCCTGTCATTTGGTGCTTTTGCAGCGGATTCTATCAATGCTCAACAAGCAGCCAACCTGCAACCCGCTGGCACCATTAGCGTAAGCGGCGTGGGTGGTTCTCCAATGGACATCCATGAGCAACTGAACGCTAAAGCCGATCAAGAAGGCGCAAAAGCCTACCGCGTGATCGAAGCGAATACTGGCGACAGCTATCACGCCACCGCTGAGCTTTACAAATAAGTTTGCTGAATCAAGACGCAGTGTGAACGGCGACCCGTTTGAGACGCATTTGCCTCTCAGGTTGCCAAACCAAATTTCAGGAGAGTGAATCATGAAAACCAAATTAGCTATCGCAGTTCTGGGTCTGGCTTCTGTTCTGTCTTTCGGTGCCAGTGCCGCCAGTCTGGTCTCTAACGAACAAGCTGAACAGCTTCAATCGTTAAACCAAACCATCAGTGTTAGCGGTGTTGACGGTGACCAAGCGAATGTCCGCCAGGAACTGTCACAGAAAGCTGATGCTCAGGGTGCCAGCCACTATCGCATCATTGAGAGTAACCGTGGTGACACCTACCACGTCACTGCTGAACTGTATAAATAAGTATTAATCGAACGTCAGGCGCCTGTGCGGCGCCAGACAATTGATCGACGACCCGCCACACCCACTTTTGCCGCAGGTTGTTGATTGCCACGAGGAGAAAAATTATGAAAATCAAAACAACCATCGCAGCCGCTAGCCTTCTTTCCCTGTTTGCCTTTGGTGCTTCTGCAGCACAGCTGGTGACCGATGAGCAGGCGCAAAATCTGCAACCTACCGGCAGCACCGTGACCATCAGTGGTACAGGTGGATCACCCATGGATTACCGTGCCCAGCTTTCACAGAAAGCCGATGAGCAGGGTGCCAGCGCTTACAAAGTGATTGAAGCGAAAACCGGTGACAGCTATCACCTGACCGCTGAGCTGTACAAATAATTCCTCGTCAATTCTGACGAACCCTTTGGCCCCGCTCGCCGGGGCCCTTTTTAGTTGATCACGTCACATTAAAGCGGAGCTGGCCCTCCAGCTCCTCTTCTGCTTCATCAAACAACAGAATCAATGCGCCATATCGGCGTTTCTGCCCTTTTCCCAGATTCACAAACTCAATCTCCAGTGGCAATGGCATGTACTCACCCATGATCGCATCCCAAAGATCGTCAAGATCGCTGACGGCACGATCGGCCAGCGCGAAGCGATCGCTGAACTGGCGATAGAAATGGGCTTGATCGACGATTTCGTCGAAATCGAAACGCTCGGTTCTCATTGTGTTGCCCTCTTCTAGGCAAGCCCGCCAAGGTGCAGCGCTTTCACCTCAAGATACTCCTCCATCCCCAGTACGGACCCTTCACGGCCTAATCCAGATTCTTTCACGCCGCCAAAGGGGGCCAGTTCGGTGGAAACGGCACACTCGTTAATCCCAATCATCCCGGCTTCCAACGCCGCCGACACGCGGAATACCCGCTGCAGGCTTTGCGTATAGAAATAGGCTGCCAGACCATAATCGGTATGATTGGCGCGTTGAATCACATCGGCTTCATCGTCGAAACGGAAACAGGCCGCCACCGGGCCAAACGTCTCTTCCTGTGCCAGTTTCATGCCTTCGTGAGCATCGCCTATCACTGTTGGCTGCCAGAAATTACCGCCCAGAGGATGGCGCTCGCCTCCGGTAAGCAAGGTGCCCCCTTTGCTCAGTGCATCTTTGACATGCTCTTCCACTTTTTCCAGCGCCGACGGTTCAATCAGCGGCCCGACAATGACGCCCTCTTCTGTGCCGTTGCCAACTTTAAGTTGGCCTACCGCAGCAGCCAGTTGATTGACGAAACGATCGTAGATGGCATTGTGCACATAGAAGCGATTCACGCTCACGCACACTTGGCCCGCGTTGCGGAATTTATTGGCTATCGCGCCCTGCACTGCGGCATCAATATCCGCATCTTCAAACACGATATAAGGCGCATTGCCGCCCAGTTCCATGGAGACTTTTTTCATGGTTTCAGCTGCATTGCGCATCAAGGTTTTGCCGACCGCCGTTGACCCGGTGAAGGAGATTTTGCGCACCGTTTTGCTCGCCATTATCGCGTCGCTGATGGCGTGGGTATCACCCGCTACCGCGTTCAACACCCCATCGGGCACTCCCGCTTGTTGTGCCAGCGCCAGTAAGGCAAACGCACACAGCGGTGTGTTATTGGCGGGTTTAATAATGCCGGTGCATCCGGCGGCCAGCGCCGGGCCGAGTTTGCGTGTCAGCATCGCCATGGGGAAGTTCCACGGCGTGATAGCCGCAACCACGCCGATTGGCTCACGGGTGGCCAGGATACGTGAGCCTGGTTTTGCCGGAGGGATGATTTCACCGTTGGCGCGCTTGGCCTGCTCAGCAAACCATTGAATGAAACTGGTGGCGTACTCGACTTCGCCTTCTGCTTCTTTTAAGGGTTTGCCTTGTTCGGCGGTCATCAACTGCCCGAGCCAGCTTTTGTTCTCAATCATCAGCTGATACCAGCGATTCAGAATTTCTGCGCGTTGTTTCGCGGTTTTGTCACGCCAGGCCGGGAAAGCCTGTTCGGCGGCGGCAATCGCCTGTTCGGTTTCACGCTTACCGGCCTTAACCACTTTTGCCAGCACCTCACCCGTGGCCGGGTTGGTGACGTCAAAGGTGGTACTGCCGCTGTGCCATTGACCTGCCACAAAGTAGCCGGTTTTGAAGAGCGGATGTGATTGCAGAGAAGTGGACATCGTTATGCTCCTGTCAGTATGTATCCTGTCAGAAAAGTATAGATGCCAAAATCATCGGGTTTTGTGTCGACGTGGGATCAAAAAGGCCGCTGCGGGTGGCAGCGGCCAGTTTCAGATTTGGATGAGGGTGTTCTGATACTTCTCCAGCATCAGCGACAAGCGCTTCACCGGTTCGGTCACACTCTCTGGTGCCGCATAGTGCTGAAGTTTTTCCTGATAGATCTCCAGCTCCTTCAATAACCGCTCAAAGTAGTGACGGCGTTTATCATCGCTGGTCGCCGAGATCACCCGATCGGCGGTGTAACGTAGTTGACGATGGTAGGCCGATAGCTCCGGATTGATCGGCACTTCGGCATTACGCAGACGTTGATGGCCAATAATCAGCGTTAAGGCAATGCGGTATTTATCGATATCACCCGGAAACAGGTTCAGCAGCAGAAACAGCTGTTGATACAACGCAGGGAGATGGTTTTCCCGGCGACGCGCCTGATTGGTGGTCAACGCCGCTACGGCTGCGTACATAAAGCGGTTGAGCAGCTTACGGCCGGTACGCGCTTTAGACTTATCGCGGATCAACAGAATCACCATCATCGCGACAAAGCAGCCAATCCACTGCCCCAGCGCATTGTCGAGGAAGACGTTGAACTCGAATTTCATCGGGTTATCCAACACCAGCACGTTGATGGTGCCGATCAGCGCCCCTAGCGTACCAATCTGACGACGCTGGACAAAAATGCCGCCGACAAACCCCAAAGTACCTATGGCAATACACAGCAGTAAGGCACTTTGCTGCGTCGCCGGCAAAATGTAGACGAAGTACAGCAGACCAAGTGGGATCGCGAAGGTCATGCCGTAGAGAAAATCTTTCGCCAGCATCAATGGGTTCGGCATACGCATCGCTAGCGCCGTGATCACCGCCAGCATCACCATGCAACCGCTGCCGGACGTCCAGCCGGTATACAGCCAGAACAGTGAGCCGAGCGCAGTGGCGACAAAAGTACGCACGCCATTAATCATTGCGTGGTGCGTTTCAGCAGAGCGTGCCTGAATCACCACCTCACGCTGCAAGATACTCTCTTCCAGCGTGGTGATACGACCATTGCTGCGAATACCGTTGATCAGCAGCAGATATTCGGTGGCAGCACCGACCCAGCTTGCGACCGTCATCGGCACCGTTTTGCTGGTGAGGCCAATCAAGCGGCGCATGACCTTCATACGTTTGTGCACATCGTTAACGTTGTTGACCTCTTTCTCAATCAGCAGACGATACTGAGGCGGTACGTATTCCGGGCGTGAATTCTGAATCAGGAAGGTTTCTGCTGCCTGGGTAATCAACGTCAATGACAGCGTATTCAGCATCTGCAAACGGCGGCTGGTGTTCTTCCAGCGCGAGGATTCCATCAGCAGCTGGCTGCGCATGCCGTTAAGTGCCGTGGTGCGACGCACCAGCGCGCTCCAGGCTTTATCGACTTCCTCTTTATCACCGTGCGCGACGCACAGTTGCAACAGTTTGTAGTGGGCCACCAGCAGCGCATCCACTTCCGCATCAATCACTTTCTTGATTGAACGCGGCGAGAACAGCATATCGGCAAGAATCGCACACAAAATGCCGAGGACGATTTCGCTACAGCGCTCGACGGCAAACTGCGGTGCCAGCGTTAAAGCGCCACTGGCATCGGCGGTGATGACGATGATCAGCGCGGTGTATCCGGCCAGGCCCAGCGCGTAGGAGTTTTCGACTTTGATTAAAGATGAAAGCCAGACACACATGCCCGCCCATAAACAGCACAGCAGCAGCATCACCACCGGTGCCCGGATGGTGGCAATCATGATGGTGAGTGCGGCGATGCTGCCGATAAACGTACCAATGATGCGCAAGATGCCGCGATAGCGCAGTGCGCCAGAATAGGGATCGCCCCCTGCAGCAAAGGCGGTACCACCGGCCACAATGCCGGCGGTCATGACCGCCCAACGCGGCGTTTCCAGATTAAAGTGAAAGCCAATCATCAGCGCGGCAACCAGCGCGAACGTCAGCTTCACCGGGAAACGCAAAAACTCAATCATAACAGCCTCGTTTAACCAAACTCGCGCAGGCGGTTAAAGAACTGCGCCATCGGTGAGACTTTGGTTTGACGATCTTTATCCCCGGTGATCACTACGGTCGCCGTAGTCCCTGCTGGGAAGCGGTTACCTGGTTGATCATCCAGACGAATACGCACTGGCACACGCTGCGCCAGACGTACCCACTCAAGGTTGGAGTCGATGGTGGCCATGCCTTTGCTGTCAACGCTGCTGCTACTGTTGGTCACACCGGCGGCGATACTGTCGACAGTGCCACGTAGTACGGTATTGCTGCCCAGCGGGGTAATTTCTGCACGGAAGCCCGGACGTACACCATCCAGCTTGGTCTCTTCCATATAGGCCAGCACGTAGAATGAATGCTGTTGTACCAACGCCACGGCCACAGAACCACGTGTGATGAACTCACCCTGATAGACGTTAAGGTTAGTGACCCAGCCGTCGGACGGTGCTTTGATCGTGGTGCGATCGAGGTCAATCACCGCTAAATCGCGCGTGGCAATAGACTTAGCCAACTGATGTTCGCTGGTTTGTAGATCGTTGTTCGCCTGATCGATAGCTTCACGCGACATCGCGCTGGTGCCAAGCTGGTTTCGACGCGCCGCTTCACGACGTTTTTCGTTGACCAGTGCCTGGTAATATTCGACATCGGCCTGGGCCTCATCCAGCGCTTTTTGGTAGCGTGGACGATCGACCACAAACAGGGTATCGCCTTTTTTCACCAGTTGGTTGTCATGGACCGGCACATCAGTGATCAGACCCGTTACATCCGGGGAGATCGCCACTACATCGGCGGAGAATTTGGCGTCGCGCGTCCAGGGCGACTCGGTGTAGAACACCCAGGCGCGGAAGATGATCACGATAGCGATGATGACCAGCAGGATCGTAATCGCGTAACGCGCGATTTTTCTTATTAGCGCTTTCACTTAAAAAACCTCAGACGAATAAACGGGATACAAGGTAAAACACACAGCAATACAGCGCTGTGTTAAAAAGTGCCGGATGCCACACCAGATCGTAAATTCCGCTGGGCGTCAGCACGCGTTTCACCAGCCAGAACAGCGCCAGCGAAACCAGTAGTTCGATGAAGATGGGCGGAAAAGACAGCCCGAATACGACAAATACCGGAAGCACACTCATTTCGGATCCTTAGTTCGACCTTGCCGGATCGCACCGATACCTGCCCTCATGCCACGGAGCACGTTGGGTTGATTATCAGGGGATGATTGGGAGACTGATGGCAACATTCAGGCCGCGTTGAGCTAATGATAGCGTATCATCGAGTAAACACAGCCGTGTTAAGGTGCGGTGAACAGACCCAGCGTGCGTATAGTAACGCGCTTGACTATACGTTTTCTACATATTGTGAGCTAAATCACTTTTTAGCCAGAGTAAACAATGGAACGACTTAAAGGCATGTCCATCTTCGCCAAAGTGGTTGAATTAGGTTCATTTACCGCCGCGGCACGTCAGCTCCATCTCAGCGTTTCGTCAATCAGCCAGATTGTCGCCAAACTGGAAGATGAACTGCAGGTCAAATTACTCAATCGCAGCACCCGCAGCATTGGCCTGACCGAAGCGGGCAAGATCTACTATCAGGGCTGCCGCCGCATGCTGGCTGAGGCGTCTCAGGTACATGAACAGCTGTATGCCTTCAATAATACGCCGATTGGTATCCTGCGCATCGGTTGTTCATCCACCATGGCGCAAAATGTCCTGTCCGCTATGACCAGCGAGATGTTACACGAATATCCGGGTCTGAGTGTGAATTTAGTGACGGGTATTCCAGCACCTGACTTAATCGCCAACGGGCTGGATATTGTGGTGCGCGTGGGCGCGCTGCAAGACTCGAACTTGTTTTCACGCCGCCTGGGTGCCATGCCGATGGTGGTATGCGCGGCGAAAAGTTATCTGGCACAAAACGGCACGCCGGACAAACCGGGTGAGATCGATAACTTTTCATGGCTGGAGTACAGCGTGCGTCCGGATAACACCTTTGAGTTGGTGGCACCGGAAGGGCTGGTAACCAAACTCACCCCGCAAGGTCGCTTTGTGACCAATGATTCGCAAACGCTGATTCGCTGGCTGAAAGCCGGCTGCGGCATCGCTTACGTGCCACTGATGTGGGTGATTGATGAAATTAACGCAGGCGAGATCGATATTCTGTTCCCGCAATACCATTCCGAACCCCGTCCGGTGTATGCGCTGTATACCGAAAAGGATAAAATGCCGCTAAAAGTGCAGGTGTGTATTGATTATCTGACCGAGTATTTTAAGCAGGTGGCAAGGCAGTATCAGCAGCATCGTAAGCGCTGACGGTTCTGGTCGCCATGAATGGCGACCTTACAAAGTACCGTGCCATATTTCGTAGGGTGCGCATTAATGCGCACCTGGAACAGGATTAATGCGCACCCGGCTTATTACGCCGTACCACCCACGGTGATTTTATCCAGCTTCAGCGTTGGCTGGCCCACGCCCACGGGCACGCTTTGCCCTTCTTTACCGCACACGCCCACGCCTTTATCCAGCGCCAGATCGTTACCCACCATTGAAATCTGCTGCATCGCTTCAATACCGGAACCGATCAGCGTGGCACCTTTCACCGGTTTGGTCACTTTGCCGTTCTCAATCAGATAGGCTTCTGACGTGGAGAACACAAATTTGCCCGAGGTAATATCCACCTGACCACCGCCAAAGTTCGGGGCGTATAAGCCGTACTCCACGCTCTCGATAATATCCTGCGGCGTGGATTTGCCTGCCAGCATGTAGGTGTTGGTCATACGCGGCATCGGCAGATGAGCATAGGATTCGCGGCGACCGTTTCCGGTTGGCGGCACACCCATCAGGCGCGCATTCAGTTTATCCTGCATGTAGCCTTTCAGAATGCCATTCTCGATCAGCACGTTGTACTGACCCGGCACACCTTCATCATCCACAGCCAGGGAGCCGCGCAGCCCTTCGATGGTGCCATCATCCACCACGGTGCACAGCTCAGACGCGACCAGTTGCCCCATCTTGCCGCTGAACACAGAGGTTTCACGGCGGTTGAAATCGCCTTCCAGCCCATGTCCCACCGCTTCGTGCAACAGAACACCTGGCCAGCCTGCACCCAACACCACTGGCAGGGTGCCCGCCGGCGCGGCAACTGCAGACAGGTTAACCAACGCTAAGCGCACCGCTTCACGTGCCCAGGCATCAGCGCGCACATCGCCACTTTCATCGGCGAGGAAGAATTCATAACCGATACGCGCACCGCCGCCACTTGAACCGCGTTCGCGTTTGCCCTGGTCTTCCACTTGCACGCTGATCGACAAACGCACCAGCGGACGAATATCCGCCGCCAGCGTGCCATCTGTCGCGGCCACCAGCACTTGCTCATAGACACCGCTCAGGCTGGCATTCACTTCCTGCACACGCGGATCGGTGGCACGGGCCACTTTATCGACACGGTGCAGCAAGGCAATCTTGTCTTCGCGCGTTAAGCTGTCCAGCGGATTGATCGGTGCATACAAAGAACGATTAACCACAACAGAGAGCGTGTGCGCTTTGCCGTTGCCCTGTTCCCGCACGATGCTGCGCGCGGCTTCTGACGACTGACGTAACGCGTTCAGTGTGATTTGGTCAGCGTAGGCGAAACCGGTTTTTTCACCGCTCACCGCACGTACGCCTACACCCTGATCGATATGATAAGAGCCATCTTTGATGATTTTATCTTCCAGCACCCAGGACTCATGGAAGCTGGACTGGAAATAGAGATCGGCATAATCCAGACGACGTTCTGAAAGCTGCCCTAACAGGGAATAAAGGTCCTGCTGATTAATGCCGTTAGCAGCTAGTAACTGCTCACTTACCAGATTCAGAGTCATCGTTTCTCACTCATTATGTGCTCAGATAGTCATAGCCTGCGGCAATTCCCCGATGGCGTCAAATTCACTTCTTGTCATCTTCGCGCGGTTTACGCAGCACTTCATTGATTTCCGGTTTATCCAGCGGCCCGCTGATGTGATATCGCAGCAGCGAAATCTTATTCCACAACGGCCCCAATACCTTGCTGGCAGCAAACACCGCCGCACCTATCACCGGGTTGACCACAAACGCGGTCGCCACGCCGACAGAAGCTGAGATTTCCGGTGCGACCACCGCTTCCATATCAATCTGACGTTTCACCAAATCGATTTTGCCCTGCATCGCGATATCCGCTTCCAGGCCATCCACCAGCAGGTTATCTGTACGCATGACGCCGTTTTCAATCCACGCCGTGCCGTTAATCGAGTCGAAATAGAAACCTTCGCTGAAGGTGTCACTGAAATCAAAACGCAGCTTGCGCAGCAAGGCATCAAAACTGAACAGGCGCAGCAGCTGACCGGCACGCCCGGTGTTCACGTCGGCAATCTGACCTTTACCAAAGTGCGTTTTCAGCGTGCCACTTAACGTCTCTTCCGACGGCTGCCACGGTGCTGAGCGCCAGTGCAGGTCATAATCCAGTTTGAAAGGGGCATCCCGTAGCGGGGTGTTCATACCAAACCAGTTGGTCGCGTCATTGATGCTCTTGCCACTCAGTGTGCCTTTCAGTGAGGTACGCTGGTCGCCCGGTTTGTTAACCCATTCACCGTTGATCAACAACTTCGAACTGCCGGTATCCACGCTGCCGTTAGTAAGTGCTAACGTATCTCCCTGCGGCTGTAATCTGGCCTGCATATGGCCAAACTTCTGGCCTCGCAGCCAGCATTCGTCGCAGTTCAGTTGCATGGCGGGCCAATTGCTGAAGTTAACACTGTTGCTGTTGCCAAACGGGGAAGCGGTGCTGCTTTTTTCGCTCGCCCATTCAGGATTGTAGTAAAGATAGCTGAGGTCAATTTGCCACGGCGCGTGCTGTGCCGTCGTCACGCTGCCGCGCGCCTCACGGCTTTCCAGCTGCAACTGCGTGTTGCCGCCAGGGCCTTGCGTCACGGTGGCGTTAACGTCGTGCCACTGCTGCCCACCCAGTGTTAACGCCGGTGTACGCAGAATGACGTCTCCCGGCAGCAGTGCGCCGCCAACTTCGGTTTCACCCTGCGCATTGCGGGAGTTACCCGAACCTGCCAGTAAGCCCATCCAGGCTTCACCATCCATTGCCGGCAGATTCAGCTCCATACCGCGGTTTTCAGGCAGTTTAGGCGTGCTTTTCGCATCGTTGAGCCAGATGCCGCGATCGACGCGCAACTGCGGTTCCAGAATCCAGCGGCTGTTAAAGCGATGATGCTCACGCACACTGCCGCTTAAGGTGAAACCGTGGAGATCGCCTGTCGCGTTAATTGCAATCGGCATCGCTTCACCAGCCTGCTTGTCCAGTGGTGCAGGTAAGTGACTACTTACTGTTTTGCCATCACCTTTCAAATCGACCTTGTAAGTGGCGCCACCTTTGTGTGGCAAGGTGATATCCACATTCCCCTGCCAGGGCAAACTGCCACTCAGCTGACTGCTGACATTTTGCGGCAGCACTTTTAGTTTGGCGGGCTGCCAGTCTCCCAGCAGTTTGACGTTCACGCCGAAGTCATTCGGGTTTTCCGTGGTGGTAAAGCTGACTCCGGTGGGTTGGCCGAACCAGTTGGCCTGCATCTCTTCACTTTCCAGGTTGCCGTTGTTGTAACGGAACCGTCCGCTGAGATTGTTTAGCGTGGTATTTAACGGTTTGATATGCAGGCTATTGTTATTCAGCACCACGTTGCCACTGGCATGCACCAGCTCGCCATCCAGTGGAATGTCGAGGTTGAGCGAACCGCGTACGTTGCCGCCAATTTGTAGCTGCTGCAGTGCTGCACCTAACGTCGGTTTCAGCGGTGTCTGTTCAAAGTAATCGGCGATCTGCTGGCCACCACCGCTCAGGTCACCATCAATGATCAGCTTCTCTTTGAGGTAATCAGGGATCACCGCGCTGACGTTGCGCGCATCAACCTCGCCCAACCTGGTTTTCTCCGCCTTCATCCACAGCCCATTGTTGAGGAAGTCGAGATTGATATCGAGGTTCTGCAGCGCTGGCCAGCCGGGCTGGAACTGGAAGGTGGAATTCTTTAATGGAACCCAGACCTCAAACATGCCGTCGTTGTGTTTGAACGGGAACAAGTGCGGATCGCCCGCAAACAGCAAGGTGGCATTATCCACCTGCCCGCCTTTGATCGACTCGCTGAGGTAATGGGTTAAATCATGCCCCATCAGCGGTTCCGGGAAGTAGCGCCAGGCATCGCCTGCATCGGTGACGCGAATCCCAGCCAGAATATCGAGGCGTGGAGATTTACCGAGGTTCTGCTGATAGCGGAAATCACCGCGCGCCCACAGCGAACGCGCTTGCACGTCGAGGTTCTGCCCATCCAGCGTTAGGCCATTGGCATCACGCAACCAGTTCAGCTTGCCGGTGATTTGCTTTATCTGCAGCGGTGCCTGGAACATATCGCCGTACGGCACTTCTGCCTGCCCCATCGCCACATCCAGTTGCCCGTTGTTCAGGCTGCCGCTGGCCGTGCCGCTTAGGTTACTGATGCCAGGCAAGAGTTCCCAATGCTGCCACGCCAAATCGCGCCATTTGGCCTGTAGGCGAGTGTTTTCGGGTTGATTGAGCGGAATATCCAGCGCCAGCGCATCAAGGTAGCCGCGCGGCTGCAACGCCCGCCAGTTGTCGAGCAACGCCGGTGATAAGGGTTTGAACAGTGGCACCAGCGGGGCTAAACGTTCCAGATCAAGCTGGGTGGCACGCACGCGCACCTCAGGGGAACTGTTGGCCCCAAGCATCTGTTGATCTTCTGGCTTCCACAGAATCGCGAAGTGGCCCGGCGCCCAGGCAATGCCGTCGGTGCTGAGACGGGTTTGCGGGACCGACAGGCTCCAGCCATTTTGGAAACGCGACAGATGGGCAGTTAGACCATCCACCTGCAGTTGATGATCGCCCTGCTCACCGCGCCAGCGTGCGCCACCTTTGCTCAGCAGCAAATCGCCGGCATACACGTCGCCGTCACGCAGATTCACCCAGGCTGCCAGGCTGAAACGCGCACTCTCCAGGCTGGTGTTGTCACGTAGCCAGGGGCCAATCCACGGACGGACATCCACGTCATCCGCTTGCATCCAGATACGGCCATCGTTAAGCAAGCCATCGGTGTCATTCAGATCGAGCCGCACCTGCACTACGCCATGTTGGCCGGTAAAGCTGGAGAGACTCACTTCACCTTCCGCACGGTGGCGCGTACTTTCGTTGAGCCAGGTCAGGCGCGGGATAGCCAGTTCAGCATGTTGACCTGAGGGCGTGAGAAAACGGATGCTGCTGTCGCGCAGATCAAAGTGGTCAAACTGGCGCAGAAAGAGTTCATTGATTTGCGTCGGTTTGAAACTGTTGCGTTGTTGATCATTGGTGAACAATGGACGGTTGAGATCCGCCCGTAACTGCCAGAAGGTAAGGTCACGGAACTGCCAGCGCCAGTGCAGCAGAGATTGCCAGATGTTTAACGCCAGGTTCACGCGGCCAATGGTGAGTTTGCCATCATCCGGCATCATTACGTTGAGATCGCGCACCTGCAAAGTGGGCCCAAAGTTCTCCCATTTACCCTGCAGCTCGCTGGCGTCCACCGTCACGCCGCTGACGCGTGAAATCGTCTGCAGTATGTCGCTGCGATAGCTATTGAGATGCGGCATCACGAGGCGCAACCCGCTGACCAGCAGCGCCACAATAACGATGATTGCGGCGAGCAGCAGTAACAATATCCTCGGCAACCGCCTCACACACCTCTCCTTGCTTTCCGTTGAATAACGGCGTTCAACCTCACGACTTACATCATGACGACGTCAAACTGCTCCTGTGTATAGAGCGGCTCAACATGGACTTTAACCTGCTTGCCGACAAAGATTTCTACTTCAGCCAGCGCATGGGACTCTTCACTTTTCAGCGCTTCGCCCACCGCAGGGGAAACGTACACCAGGAAGCGGTCAGAGTCGTAGGCGTGATGCACGCGGACAATTTCACGCATGATCTCATAACACACGGTCTCAACCGTTTTCAGCGTGCCACGCCCTTTGCACACCGGGCAGTCCGCACAGAGTACATGCTCAATACTTTCACGCGTGCGCTTACGCGTCATTTCCACCAAACCCAGCGCTGAAAAGCCGTTAATACCGGTTTTCACCCGATCTTTGCTCAATGCACTTTCCAGCGAATGCAGCACGCGGCGGCGATGATCATCATTACTCATATCAATGAAATCAATGATGATGATGCCGCCCAGATTGCGCAGTCGCAGCTGGCGGGCAATCGCCTGTGTGGCTTCAATGTTGGTGTTGAAGATGGTTTCGTCAAGATTACGGTGCCCCACAAAAGCACCGGTGTTGATATCCACCGTGGTCATGGCTTCGGTTTGATCGATGATCAAATAGCCACCAGACTTCAACTCCACCTTACGCTCTAACGAGCGCTGAATTTCATTCTCGACATCATACAGATCAAAGATCGGTTGTTTGCCGCTGTACAGCTCCAGCTTGCTGGCCATTTCCGGGATATATTCGCCGGTAAACTCCACCAACAGATCGCAGGTCAGACGGGAATCAACACGAATGCGATCAAGAGCCGCGCCAGCAAAGTCACGCAGCACTCGCTGCGCTAAGGCTAACTCACCGTACAGCAAGCAGCGCGTCTGGTTGCGCTTCTTGCGCTCGCTGACTTTGGTCCACAGACGTTTGAGGAATGCGGCATCCTGTGCCAGATCTTCCTCGCAAATGCCTTCCGCTGCAGTGCGAATAATAAAACCGCCCAAATCATCGCAGTAAGCCGACACCACCGCTTTCAGGCGATCGCGCTCGGCTTCACTTTCAATACGTTGCGAAACGCCGACGTGTGAGGCTCCCGGCATAAACACCAGATAGCGTGAAGGCAGCGTAATATCGGTAGTGAGGCGTGCACCTTTGGTACCCAGCGGATCTTTCACCACTTGCACCACTAAATCCTGGCCGGGGCGCACCAGTTCGCTGATGTCACGCACCACGAAGTTTTTCTTTTCATCACCCGCTACGCACTCGGTATGCGGCATGATATCGGAAGCATGCAGGAAGGCGGCTTTATCCATGCCGATATCGACAAAGGCAGCCTGCATGCCCGGTAAGACGCGGCTGATGCGTCCTTTATAGATGTTACCCACAATACCGCGCCGCGCTTCGCGCTCGATGTGGATCTCTTGCAAAATGCCGCCATCAATATAAGCGACACGGGTTTCAGAAGGTGTAACGTTTACCAGCAGTTCAGCCGTCATCTTGTCCCCTTAACGCACGCAGCGACTGAAAGTGGCTCAGCAGCTCATTGGTCTCAACCAGCGGTAATCCCACTACGGCGTGATAGCTTCCATTAATCCTGCGGACAAAATTGCCGCCCAGACCCTGTATTCCGTACGCGCCGGCTTTATCCATCGGCTCGCCGCTGGCGATATAGTGCGAAATTTCCGCTGCGGTGATATTGCGAAATGTCACGTCAGTGGTCACAAGGCAATCCAGTTCACGCTGCGCATCCGCTAATACCACGGCGGTCATCACCTGATGCGTTTGCCCAGAGAGTTTACTCAGCATTTCAGCCGCGTGCTCAGCATCGCGCGGTTTTTCCAGCACTTCGCTGTTGAGCACCACGATAGTATCTGCGCCTAACACCGGTAAATCCTGCGGTGCCACCGCCACTCCTGCTCGCGCTTTGTCCGAAGCCAGGCGTCGCACGTAGGCTTCCGCGGCTTCATCGGGCTGGCGCTGCTCCTCAACCTGCGTGATAAGGCGCTCAAACTGCAGGCCAAGTTGCGTGAGCAGTTCACGGCGACGCGGTGAACCGGAGGCGAGGTACAGGGTTATCATAGTCTTCCTTACTGAACAGCGAACTGACGGCGAATCTTTCTCATTAATAAGAATAGCCAAGGCCATAGAATGCCGTCGACCACACTGCTCCAGAAGATTTCCGGGCGGAATGAGACGTTGATCACCAAAAATTCAGCCCAAAAAACAATCACATCCACCGCAAGCGACAGCACCATAACCATTAATGCTTGCTGCCACAACGCAAGATTTCGGAATAGCTGAAATTTGAAGGCCACCAAATACGCGATGATGCTAAAAGCCAGCGCACGCACGCCCAGCGTAGAACCGGCCACCAGATCCATCACGGCACCTAAAAAGAAGCCGGTTCCAACATTCACCCGGTGCGGTAAGGCCAGAACCCAGTAAATCAGGATCAACAAAAGCCATGAAGGCCGGAACATGTAAATTTGTTCCGGCCAAGGCATGATTTGCAGAATGAGGGCAATCAGGAAGGACAGCCAGATAACCCATCGGCCCTGGCTGCGATATCGACTCAAGGCTGGCCTCCGCGTGTGTTCGCAGGAATCCCTTGCGAACGACTGCCATTAGCGGGTGCCGGCGGCCCCATTTGTTGCGTCGGTTGCATCATGTCCGGTGCCGGAGGGCCCATTTCACCGGCTGGCGGCAGAACCTGTGGCATCATCTGCATCAGACGTTCATTAGCCACACGATGCACTTCATCCGGTGCCATTGGCATGTCACCGTTCTTATCCGAGCCCCATAACAGCAGCAGGTAACGCAGACGTTGCAGACCAGCTGTTGGGTGTGCCTGAATCACGGTGTAAGCGCGTTGGGTATCCACTTTCACGGACGAGACCACGCCAACCGGATAACCTTCAGGGAAACGACCACCGAGACCGGATGTCACCAGCACATCGCCCACACGAATATCGGTATTACCCGGCAGATGCTCCAGCTGCAGATCTTCGCTACAACCGTTACCGGCCGCAATGACGCGAATATCGTTACGCAATACCTGAATCGGCAATGCGTGCGAGGCATCGCAAATCAGCAGAACGCGGCTGGTTACCTGGCCAACAGCCACCACCTGACCGACCACACCTTTATCGCTGATCACCGGCTGACCTTCGTAAACACCGTTTACGCTGCCTTTATCGATAACCACCTGATCGGTATAAGGATCGGTGCCCGTGGAGATGACCTGGGTCACCATTTTATGCTCATCCTGACGCAGCGGCGAGCCGAGCAGTTCACGCAGACGTGCGTTTTCCTGCTTGTATTGCCCCAGCATCAGCAGGTCACTGTTTTTCAGGAAGAGCTCGCGGCGCAACGCTTTATTTTCCAGTTCGAGCTGCTGGCGTGAGGCCAGCGTTTCCGATACGCCGTCCAGAAGCTGTCGCGGGCCATTGGCCAGAAAATAAAATGGACTCACCGACGTGTCCAGGTAGTTGCGGATCTGGGAAAAGGAGCTCACGCGGCTGTCGGCGATAATAATCGCGATAGCCACAATGACTGCCAGAAAGAGGCGCAACTGCAGGGATGGCCCCCTGCTAAAAATCGGCTTCATAAAATCTGCGTGTTCCTCGACATCAGGGAAGAAGCGTTAGTCGCATGACCAACGCCTCCAGGGCTGGACGCATCACGCCGTCGTGCGCAGCGTCGATTGGCGCGACTCCCTGCGCAATTTGACCACGGTCTCAGCCGATGAGGAATTACTCCTCGCTGAACAAATCGCCGCCATGCATGTCGATCATTTCCAACGCTTTACCACCGCCACGCGCGACACAGGTCAGCGGATCTTCTGCTACGACAACCGGAATACCGGTCTCTTCCATCAGCAGGCGATCGAGATTACGCAGCAACGCGCCACCACCGGTCAGCACCATACCGCGCTCGGAGATGTCGGAAGCCAGTTCCGGTGGGCACTGCTCCAGCGCCACCATCACTGCACTGACAATACCGGTCAACGGTTCTTGCAGCGCTTCAAGGATCTCATTGGAGTTCAGTGTAAAGCCACGTGGTACACCTTCTGCCAGGTTACGGCCACGCACTTCAATTTCGTGTACTTCATCACCCGGATAAGCAGAACCAATCCCGTGTTTAATGCGTTCCGCAGTGGCTTCACCAATCAGTGAACCGTAATTGCGGCGTACGTAATTAATGATAGCTTCATCGAAGCGGTCACCACCAATACGTACAGATGAAGAGTAGACCACGCCGTTCAATGAGATCACGGCGACTTCAGTGGTACCACCACCGATATCCACCACCATTGAACCCGTTGCTTCTGATACCGGCAAACCAGCACCAATTGCAGCAGCCATTGGCTCTTCAATCAGGAAGACTTCACGTGCGCCTGCACCCTGTGCAGATTCACGAATCGCACGGCGCTCAACTTGAGTGGCGCCTACTGGCACACAGACCAGCACGCGTGGGCTTGGACGCATGAAGCTGTTGCTGTGCACTTGTTTGATAAAGTGCTGCAGCATTTTCTCGGTCACGAAGAAGTCGGCAATCACACCGTCTTTCATTGGACGGATAGCCGCGATGTTGCCAGGCGTACGGCCAAGCATCTGCTTCGCGTCATGGCCTACTGCCGCTACGCTCTTTGGAGAGCCAGCACGGTCCTGACGGATAGCAACTACGGAAGGCTCGTTCAGCACGATGCCCTGTCCTTTTACGTAAATCAGGGTATTCGCGGTACCCAGGTCAATGGACAAGTCATTGGAAAACATGCCACGAAATTTTTTAAACATACTAAGGGATAATCCTGCAAGCTGGGGGCGGAAAATAAAATCCGCCTACTTTACCAACCACGCGAAGCCGCCACAAGGCGCAAAAACGTTCTGCTCCGGTGAAAAAACACGCTGAATAATTTTTTGGGCCGATTCGCTTATCCCTGGCCACCGTTAAATAGCGCTAAGTCGCCCTATCAAACGCCAATTTACCCACCTGTTGCGGGCAAATTTCGACATAAAATCTAACATTTCCAGCCAGCAGAATTCAGTGGACTGAAATGAATAAGGCAGAAAAAACGCTGTTAGTGCGTCATCACGCGCCGAAGCACTAAATTCGATAACGTTGTGAGTGTTTTTTCACATTACTGTTTACCGGTAAGGAAGGTGCAAAGAAGTCACCCTGCCCACCTGAAACCCCTAATCCTGCCAGCGTTTGCCACTCGGCACGGGTACGTACCCCGGCAGCGAACACTTGCGTCTGCGTCGACTTACAGACTTCGAGTAAGCTTTGCACAAACAGCTGATTCTCAGTACGGCGTTCGATATTACGTACTAAACCAGGATCAAGCTTGATCACTTCAATGGGGAATTGCTTGATGTAAGCACTGCTCACCACCGTTAAGCCCGCCTGATCCACCGCAACGCGACAGCCAAATGCCGTCAACATACGGAAAACTGGCACTAAACGATTGATGTGTTGACAAACATCCGCCTCAGCAAGTTCAAATAAAAAACGATTTCTTTGCGATTTCGTACACTGCAACAGTAAATTTTGCAGCCAACGCTGGAACGGGCGCTGCAATAATGAATCAATATTCACGGGTAACGCCAGCGTTTCATCCGGCCAGACTTCAGAAAGTGCGGCAATACGCGTCACGAGTTGGCGATCCCAGCTATCGGTGAGACCGAGTTGTAACACCAACGGCATAAATTCGGCGGAAACCACCTCTTTATCGCCATCAAATACGCGGGCCAGCATCTCACGGTGATGAACTTTGCCGTCTAATAACACCGCCGGTTTCTGGTAAAGGCGTGGCCCGCCACGGTTGAGTGTATTTTCCAGTAGGGTCCGCCAGCGCACGCTGCCACGCCCCATGTCTAAGGTATTGCCCTCACCCACTGACCAGCTGTTTCCTCCCTGCAGTGCTGCACGGCGCGTGGCCATCTCCACATTTTCCATCACCTGAGGCACGCTCTGGCCGCTACGCCAGGCGCTGATACCGATGTGAATGAGATCATCACGGTCCACCATGCGCATCGGCGGCAGCGAATCGACCGCGTTGATTAACTGATCGGCGATGCTGTTGGCCTCTTTCAGAGTGCGATGCGGCAACAATACGGCGAAATCACTGCGGAAATAGCGCGCCAGCAATGCGCCTGGATAGCGCAAGACAAATGTCGACAGCATGTTGATTAGATCAAACAGATACTCATCCACCAGCGTGGGGCCCAGTGTTTCGTGCAATACGTCGAGATCCGGCAGGCGTACCATCATCACCACACCGTGGGTGCCAACGTCTTCCTGATCTTCCAAAAGGGTAGCCAGTTGGTTATCAAAGAACAGTCGGTTGTTGAGGCCAGTACGTGAATCCTGCGCGGCAAAGGTGCGAATCAAAGTATCAATACGCAGACGCTGCTCGCCGGCTTCCTGCAGATCGTTAAGCAAGGTGTCGATGGCACGGCTGGCTTTGGGCGGCCACTCGCTGTAATGCTCAACATGAGGAGCCCGCTCACCGGCCAAAATACGATCAGAACGATCTTCCAGGCGTTCCATGTTCTGCCAGCGACGGTTGATCCAGCGATGCGTCATGATCAGCAGCGCTGACATAATGGCGACCACAGAAAACAATGCAATCAGCGTGTAGGCTCCCGTAAAGGATCGGAACCAGGTTTTTGCAGGATCGAGTACTACCACGCGTAGCTCAAGGCCAGGAGAGTGCAATAAAGGAATATCAAACTGGATGAAGCGATTGGGCTCATCTTCCAGCATCGGATTTTCATGTCGATTGAGCTGAAAGACCACGGTGTTACCGTTATGCATCTCGATTTGTTCGGCATTAATAACCGGCATCAAGCGCGTTAGCCACTGTGTGAGTTCTTGCGGTGATTGCGCCGCGAGTGCTTTGTCGACTTCGGTTGCCAACGTATTCACCCGCGTTTCCACGCGTTGCTGTGATAGCCAGATAAAACTAAAAGCGCAGCCCACCAGCATCAGTAACATCGCCAGTAAGCTTAATAATGTAATAAACGCAGAAAACTTTGTTGTTAATCGCATCCCTGTGCCTGTATCACTGCGGTTATGAACGGTCGCTATCCGTTAGCGCCAGCCTGCTCATTGGCGCAAACCTGAGCAAAATATCACAAATCATTGTCTGAATCAGCGGCATCTGCGAATCAAAATCATGCGGTGCGCTATGCTAATTTACCCTGCGGCGCGAGTATAGCGCCAAAGTGTGATGGCCTGCGTTTTCTGCGGCCTTTTTCGTCCTATTCTCAACAGAATCCCCCGCCAGGAAATTTCATATTTTTCTGGGTAAATTGGCGTGATAGCTGGCCTTTACGCATGCTAAGTGCAAGTTACTTTTTCGCTGGAGAAAGCCATGAAGCTGAAGCAATTACTGACCGAAGCCGACATCACACCAGAAAGCATCTTTAATATGCGTCGCCGTCAGGTTTTGAAAGCACTGGGACTGGGCGCTGCAGCAGCCAGTTTACCCGGCGTGGCACAGGCTGATGTGCTGAGTTGGTTCAAGGGGAACGATCGCCCGCCTGCGCCTGCGGGCCGCGATCTGCAATTCACCAAGCCAGCTGAATGGCAGGCGGATTTGCCGCTGACGCCGTTTGATAAGGTCTCTGGTTACAATAATTTTTATGAATTTGGCCTGGATAAAGCCGATCCCGCAGCCAACGCAGGAACGTTGAAAACCGAGCCGTGGCAGTTGCGCATTGAAGGTGAAGTCGCAAAGCCGGTGACGCTGGATATGGACGACATCTTTAAACGGTTTGCTATGGAGCAGCGCATTTATCGTATGCGATGCGTGGAAGCCTGGTCGATGGTCATCCCGTGGGTCGGTTTTGAGCTGAATAAACTGCTCAAACTGGCGGAACCTACCAGCAATGCGCGTTTTGTCGCTTTCCAGACGCTCTATGCACCGGATCAAATGCCTGGCCAAAAAGACCGCTTTATCGGTGGCGGGCTGGATTACCCTTATGTAGAGGGGTTGCGCCTGGATGAAGCGATGCATCCCCTCACGCTGCTCAGCACTGGAGTTTATGGCAAAGCGCTGCCACCGCAGAATGGCGCGCCGATTCGTCTGACGGTGCCATGGAAATACGGTTTCAAAGGCATTAAATCTATCGTCAAGATTACCCTTACGCGCGATCAGCCACCCACGACCTGGAGTCAAATCGCCGCCAATGAATACGGCTTTTATGCCAATGTGAACCCGCACGTCGATCATCCACGCTGGTCGCAGGCCACTGAACGCTTTATTGGTTCCGGCGGTATTCTTAACGTGGAACGCCAGCCTACACTTTTGTTTAACGGCTACGCTAAAGAAGTGGCATCGCTCTATCGTGGGCTCGATTTACGGGAGAACTACTGAGTGCGACTGACGTTACGGCAAATCACCCTACTGAAAGTGGTGCTGCACCTGGCGGCCTTTCTGCCGTTTGTTTATCTGTTTATGGCCGCCAGCCAGGGTTGGCTGAGTGCCGATCCGGCAAAAGATATTCAGCATTTTACCGGCAGAATGGCGCTGAAGTTACTGCTCGCCACGCTACTTGTCAGCCCTTTGACGCGCTACCTGAAACAACCGCTGCTTATTCGCACCCGACGCCTGTTGGGCGTATGGTGCTTTGTTTGGGCCTGTTTGCATTTAACCAGCTATTACCTACTGGAACTGGGGTACAACCATCTGCAATTGCTGGGCAAAGAGATCGTTTCTCGCCCCTATCTGTTACTGGGTATGATCTGTTGGTTGGTGCTGTTTGCCCTGGCGATTACTTCGTTTCAACGTGCGCAGCGCAAACTCGGTCGCCGCTGGCAAACCTTGCACAATGGCATCTATCTTGTCGCGATCCTCGCACCTATCCACTATCTTTGGTCAGTAAAGGTCTTCTCACCTCAGCCTTGGATTTACGCACTGCTGGCTTTGGTATTGTTAGGCTGGCGTTACAATAAGTTGCGTAATCTTCTTCGCCGATAATCCCCGCAAGGTTGTTTTCCTGTCACGAGATCTGTTAAAAGGTGTGGCCTCAGGGCCGCATCCGATCAACTTCGCAGATAAGACCAGTATTTTGCTGCGAATTGCGACGAAACGGATATAATGCCCGGCTTTATTGCAAGCGAAGTCGTCTTTTTCACTCTCAGGAGTGACAAACGGCAGATGTCGCGGTATTTTACGCGATGCCTCACTGATTGCAGGAGATAGCAGCAAGATGGCGCACAAATTTCACATACTGCTTTTGAACGGTCCCAATTTGAATTTGCTGGGAACGCGCGAGCCTGACAAGTATGGTCACACCACGCTGGCACAAATCGTCGGCGATCTGACACAACAGGCTGACCAGCACCATGTGAAATTGAGTCATTTGCAATCGAACGCTGAGTTTCAGTTGATCGATCGTATTCACGAGGCCCGTGGCAATGTGGATTACATCATCATCAACCCGGCGGCGTTCACGCACACCAGCGTTGCACTGCGTGATGCGCTGTTGGCGGTAAGCATTCCTTTTATTGAGGTGCATCTCTCGAACGTGCATGCACGCGAACCGTTCCGGCATCACTCCTATCTTTCCGATGTATCTGCCGGCGTCATTTGTGGACTTGGCGCTGATGGATACTCGTGGGCTTTACAAACGGCAGTAAAACGCCTGTCACATTCCAATTAAACAGAGTACGGAACCACACTCATGGATATTCGTAAAATTAAGAAACTGATCGAACTGGTTGAAGAGTCTGGCATCTCCGAGCTGGAAATCTCCGAG
>NZ_JASGBY010000022.1:0-88910 GCF_030053355.1 Pantoea sp. EA-12
ATTGGTGGAACAATCAGTAGATCACATATCTCTATGCCTGTCTTATTTTACCCGCCCATTACTGGGGATTCCTCAGCGCATCAGCGGCTTTTTTTATATTCATTCCGAATTATTACGGGCACTTATACACTTGACCTGACATTTTGCTGTCAAGCGGTGCAAATGCAGACAACAGGTTCTGCGTCGGGCTGGTGGCACCGTAAATCACGTTGCCGCCCATTTCTGCCGCACGGTTACGCAGGTCATTGGCTGCACCACGCAGAGAACTGCCTTCACCGCCAGAACCGCTTAACCAGTTGCTCTGAGAGCCGGTGACGTTACCCAGAAGCTGACATTGGCTGCCAGGCTGTTGGTCGACGAAGGTCACACGTTCGCCGCCAGAACTCAGTTGATTGGAGCTGCTGCAGCCCGCCAGCAGTAAAGTCCCTACCGCCAGTCCGAGCAAGAGGTTAATCCGCATTGTAATCCCCATTTATTATCATCAGTGTCGGGCGGCAGCGTAGCAGAAAAGCGCACTTTTTTTCTGAACATTCATTGCCACCTACCCTAAATAGTTCCAGGTGCAGAAAGGCGGCAAGGGCATGAATCCCCAAGAACTTACTCCAGTAAGTGACTGGGGTGAATGAACGCAGCCAACGCATCTGCAGCCAGAAATATGACGGGTAAAACCCGCAATATTGCGTTCCTACTTATACCTTGTTCGCCGCCAAAAGAAAAACCCCCGACCGTTTCCGATCGAGGGTTTTTCAAATGACTTAAGCAGTCAGGGGCAAATTACATCATGCCGCCCATTCCGCCCATGCCACCCATGCCGCCAGCTGCGCCTAAATCTGGTGCATCGCCTTTAGGCAGGTCGGTCACCATCGCTTCGGTGGTGATCATCAGACCGGCAACAGAAGAGGCGTACTGCAGTGCAGAACGGGTCACTTTAGTTGGGTCGAGGATACCGAAGTCGATCATGTTGCCGTACTCTTCAGTCTGCGCGTTGTAACCGTAGTTGCCGTCGCCCGCTTTCACGTTGTTAGCAACAACAGATGGCTCTTCACCGGCGTTAGACACGATCTGACGCAGTGGAGCTTCCATTGCGCGCAGCGCAACTTTGATACCCACGTTCTGATCTTCGTTCTGACCTTGCAGGCCAGATGCTGCGATTTTCGCCGCAACACGCACCAGTGCTACACCACCACCCGCAACCACGCCTTCTTCTACCGCAGCACGAGTAGCGTGCAGGGCATCTTCAACACGCGCTTTCTTCTCTTTCATTTCAACTTCAGTGGCTGCGCCCACTTTCAGAACGGCCACGCCGCCTGCCAGTTTCGCTACGCGCTCCTGCAGTTTTTCTTTGTCGTAATCAGAGGTCGCTTCTTCGATCTGCTGACGGATCTGCGTCACGCGGCCAGAGATTGCACTCTGATCGCCCACACCATCAATGATGGTAGAGGTGTCTTTGTTGATCACAACACGCTTAGCCTGACCCAGATCTTCCAGGGTGGCTTTTTCCAGCTCCATACCGATCTCTTCAGAGATCACGGTACCGCCGGTCAGGATAGCGATATCCTGCAGCATGGCTTTACGACGGTCGCCGAAACCAGGCGCCTTAACAGCAGCCACTTTCACGATACCGCGCATGGTGTTCACCACCAGAGTCGCCAGTGCTTCGCCTTCAACATCTTCAGCGATGATCAGCAGTGGTTTACCGGCTTTCGCAACCGCTTCCAGTACTGGCAGCAGTTCACGGATGTTAGAGATTTTTTTATCAGCAAGCAGGATGTACGGTGCATCCAGTTCGATAGCGCCGGTTTCTGGCTTGTTGATGAAATATGGAGACAGGTAGCCACGGTCAAACTGCATACCTTCAACCACGTCCAGCTCGTCCTGCAGGCCGGTGCCTTCTTCAACGGTGATAACGCCTTCTTTACCCACTTTATCCATCGCATCAGCGATCAGGGTGCCGACGGTTTCATCAGAGTTAGCAGAGATGGTGCCAACCTGTGCAATGGCTTTGGTGTCCTGGCAAGGTACAGACAGGGTTTTCAGCTCTTCAACGGCTGCAGCAACGGCTTTATCGATACCGCGCTTCAGGTCCATTGGGTTCATGCCAGCCGCAACCGCTTTCAGACCTTCGTTAACGATAGCCTGCGCCAGTACGGTTGCAGTTGTCGTACCGTCACCTGCAGCGTCGTTCGCTTTAGAGGCGACTTCTTTCACCATCTGTGCACCCATGTTTTCGAACTTGTCTTCCAGTTCGATTTCACGCGCAACAGAAACACCATCTTTGGTGATGGTCGGTGCACCAAAAGATTTATCCAGAACCACGTTACGGCCTTTCGGGCCCAGGGTAACTTTTACTGCATCTGCCAGTACATTCACGCCACGCAGCATTTTTACGCGTGCGTCATTACCGAATTTTACGTCTTTAGCTGCCATTTCAAATATCCCTTAAATTCGTTTCGTTCAGTGAATTACGCGTAATTACGCTTCGACAATCGCCAGGATGTCGCTTTCAGAGATGATCAGAACTTCTTCGTTGTCGATCTTTTCAGTTTTAGCACCGTAGCCTTCGCTGAAAATAACCAGATCGCCAACTTTCACGTCCAGTGGCTTAACGTCGCCGTTTTCCAGGATGCGGCCATTGCCAACAGCCAGGACTTCACCGCGAGTGGATTTACCAGCTGCAGAGCCGGTCAGAACGATACCGCCAGCAGATTTAGCTTCAACTTCTTTACGCTTGACGATAACGCGATCGTGCAACGGACGAATTTTCATTTGGTAGCTCTCCTTTGAGAAGTCCAATCATTCATTTTGGGGTTGAACCGGACTGCATGGCTTCCGGCCTCGTGGAGAGAGAGATAGGGTCAGGAAAAACGGCTTTCAAGGGGCAAAAAATAAAAAATTTTCGTTTTTGTAACCGTTGACGAAAAAGACAGCAAAAAGGCGGCTTGCGCCGCCTTCGATAACTCAGTGATCTTTGTCGTGTCCGATACGTTCCTGATCTTTACGCTCATATTCACCATCCATGGTGAAACCACTGTCTGGCCCCGCGCCCGGCCCCCGCCACACACGTAAATGTGGCATCAGTTTCAGCGTCAGATGCTTTTGTACCGGCGGCAACAGCAGCAGTAAACCGAGGAAGTCGGTAAAGAATCCTGGCAGCAGCAATAAGAAACCAGAGATGATGAGTGAAACGCTTTTGGTCATCTCCGCTGCTGGGCTTTCGTTACGCGCCAGCTTCTCCTGCATCAGGCGGAAGTTCTTCATGCCTTGGTTTTTCACCAGCGAAACACCAATGCAGGAGGTGAAAATCACCAGCAGCATGGTGAGCAGCACGCCCAGCGCATGCGCGACCTGAATGAAAATTGAGATCTCAATCCAGGCCAGAACAAAAAAAATCACGAACGGTATCCAGCGCACCGATATCTCCTGTGAGTAGGGCTGCCTCGCTATTTGCCAGGCAGCAGAATGGGATGGTCTGTCAGACCGTATTGATAGAGATGGGCATCTGAACCGGTAATTTCAACCGATCCTGCCAAATTTTTCCCACTGACTTAAAATTGCGAACTACATCACATATCGTTATTACCGCTGGGCCAGCAAATGCCCGTAAAGTGATCTGTGCACAAACAATTCTGTAACAACAGAATATGATCGTGCCCGCCAGCCCGAAGATGGATAAAATGTCGGTGCGGGTATTCCACGACAATATAATTGCTTCACCTGCACAGTGATTGCCGCCCGACCATCCCGGTCGCCTGGCAGCCACACCGCAGAAATAATAAGAAGGTAATCATGGCGAACAACATTCGTATCGAAGAAGACCTGTTAGGCATGCGCGAAGTTCCGGCAGACGCTTACTACGGTGTTCATACTCTGCGTGCGATTGAGAACTTCTACATTAGTAACAATAAAATCAGCGACATACCGGAATTTGTTCGCGGTATGGTGATGGTGAAAAAAGCAGCCGCGCTCGCCAACAAAGAGCTGCAAACAATCCCTCGCAATATTGCTAACACCATTATTCAGGCCTGTGATGAAGTGCTGAATAACGGTAAATGCATGGATCAGTTCCCGGTTGACGTCTATCAAGGCGGCGCCGGTACTTCGGTCAACATGAACACCAACGAAGTGCTGGCGAATATCGGCCTTGAGCTGATGGGCCACCAGAAAGGTGAATACCAGTACCTCAACCCTAACGATCACGTGAATAAGTGTCAGTCGACTAACGATGCTTATCCCACTGGTTTTCGTATCGCGGTTTACGCCTCTATCCTGAAACTGCTGGACGGTATTAGCCAACTGAGCGAAGGCTTCCAGCGTAAAGCGGTCGAGTTTGAAAACATTCTGAAGATGGGTCGTACGCAGCTTCAGGATGCGGTGCCGATGACGCTGGGTCAGGAGTTCCACGCCTTCAACGTGCTGCTGAATGAAGAAACCCGCAGTATTCTGCGCACTGCAGAACTGCTGCTGGAAGTGAACCTTGGCGCCACCGCGATCGGTACTCGCCTCAACACGCCAGATGGCTATCAGCAACTGGCGGTACAGCGTCTGGCTGAAGTCAGCAACCTGCCGGTGGTGCCTGCAGAAGATCTGATCGAAGCGACCTCTGACTGTGGTGCCTACGTCATGGTGCACTCAGCGCTGAAACGTCTGGCGGTGAAACTGTCGAAGATTTGTAATGACCTGCGCCTGCTCTCATCCGGTCCACGTGCGGGCCTGAACGAAATCAACTTGCCAGAACTGCAGGCAGGTTCGTCAATCATGCCAGCCAAAGTGAACCCGGTGGTGCCAGAAGTGGTGAATCAGGTCTGCTTCAAAGTCATCGGTAACGATATTACCGTCACCATGGCCTCAGAAGCGGGCCAATTGCAGCTGAACGTCATGGAGCCGGTCATCGGCCAGGCGCTGTTCGAGTCGATTAGCATTCTGACCAACGCCTGCTTCAACCTGCTGGAAAAATGCGTTAACGGCATTACCGCCAACAAAGCGGTGTGTGAAGCTTACGTATTCAACTCGATTGGTATTGTCACCTATCTGAACCCCTATATCGGCCACCACAATGGCGATATCGTCGGCAAGATTTGTGCAGAAACCGGTAAGAGCGTACGTGAAGTGGTGCTGGAGCGCGGCCTACTGACCGAAGCAGAACTGGATGATATTTTCTCGATTCAGAACCTGATGCATCCGACTTATAAAGCCAAACGCTACACCGACGAAAACGAACAGTAATCCGTTCCGGATCAAATCGCCAAAAGCACGCTTGTATACAATACGGCGTGCTTTTTTTCTTATGGCGACTACTACTTAAGAGTCTGGATCTCCCCCCATGGCTCAGGAGCGGAATGAATGGTAGGTGTGGAGTTATTGATTGTTCTGCTGGCAATCTGGCTCGGTGCGCGTTTAGGCGGCATCGGTATTGGGTTTGCTGGCGGCTTTGGCGTGTTGGTGCTGACACTCTTCTTCGGCATGAAACCCGGCGCCATTCCCTTCGATGTGATCGAAATTATCATGGCGGTGATCGCTGCGATTGCCGCGATGCAAATTGCTGGCGGGCTGGACTATATGGTGGGGCTGGCCGAACGGTTGTTGCGCCGACATCCGCGTTACGTCACCTTCCTTGCACCACTGGTCACCTATGTGATGACGCTGCTGGCTGGCACGGGGCACACCGCGTTCTCCACGCTGCCGGTGATTGCTGAAGTCGCTAAAGAACAAGGTGTTCGCCCCTCGCGCCCGCTGTCGATTGCCGTCGTCGCCTCGCAGATTGCCATTACCGCCTCCCCGCTTTCCGCCGCCGTGGTGTTCTTTTCGTCGATTCTTGAACCGCGCGGTGTCAGCTATCTGGCGCTGCTTGCCGTGTCGATCCCGGCCACCATGGCCGCCATTTTCTGTGCGGCGGTGATCACCAGCTTCCTCGGCAAAGAGTTGAAGGAGGACGAGGTTTACCAGGCGCGTCTGGCCAAGGGTGAAGTCACGCTACGCGGTGAACGTGTTTATGACATCAAACCTGGCGCCAAACGTTCTGTGCTGCTGTTCCTGTTGGGGATTGCAGCCGTAGTGCTGTACGCCACCGCAATCAGTGACAGCGTCGGGCTGATCAGCAACCCAGTGTTGCCGCGTAACGAAGCGATTGTGGTCTTTATGCTGACCGTCGCGACCCTGATCTGCCTGACGTGCAAAGTGGATACCGGCGAGATCCTCAGTGCCAGCACCTTTAAATCCGGCATGAGCGCCTGTATCTGTGTGATGGGTGTCGCCTGGCTTGGCGATACATTCGTTAAAGCGCATCTGACCGATATCCAAACCGTCGCGGGCGATATGCTGCAAAGCTATCCGTGGATGCTGGCGCTGGTGCTGTTCTTCGCCGCTACCCTACTCTACTCACAGGCTGCCACCACCAAAGCGCTGATGCCCGCCGCCCTGATGTTAGGCGTGTCACCGCTGGCGGCCGTCGCATCTTTTGCCGCCGTCTCCGCGCTGTTTGTTTTGCCGACCTATCCCACGTTGTTAGCGGCAGTAGAGATGGATGACACCGGCTCCACCCGAATCGGCAAGTTTGTTTTTAACCACTCCTTTATTATCCCCGGCGTGTTGGCAATCGCCTTCTCGGTGGCGTTTGGCTTCCTGTTTGGTAGCCTGATTCTGTAACGCCGTTACATCCTGAAAACCTCGTGGCGAGGCGGCCGTGTTATCATCGCGGCCTATTTGCCAACGGAGCTGATTACATCGTCATGGCTGCACGACTCTCCCGCCTGATGGGCATTTGCTTTGCGCTGCTGTTTTGCCTTTCCGCGCACGCTAATATTTTCTCACCCAATAACAACAGCCGCTTTGTACCGGTCGATCAGGCCTTTGGCTTTGATTTCAGCCAGCAAGGTAACCAACTGACGCTGAGCTGGAAGGTGAAGGATGGCTATTACCTGTATCGCCAGCAAATCCACGTCACTCCGCAACAGGCGCAGATAGCCCCCCCTGCCCTGCCAGCGGGTAAGCCGCACGAAGATGAGTTTTACGGCAAAAGCGAAATCTATCCGCAGGATCTGCAACTGCCGATCACGCTACGTCAGGCCGATGCAGGTGCGACGCTCACGGTCACCTACCAAGGCTGTGCTGCTGCCGGGTTCTGCTATCCACCCGAAACCCGCTCCGTGCCGCTGAATCCTGTCGCGCTGAATTCTGCTGCGCCAGCGGTCAGTGCTCAACCCAGCCCATCTTCAACGCCACTGCCCTTTTCACCGCTGTGGGCGCTGCTGATTGGTATCGGTGTCGCTTTCACGCCTTGCGTGTTGCCGATGTATCCGCTGATCTCTAGCATCATTTTAGGTGGGCCACGTCGCTATTCGGTGGGCCGCCTGTTTGCGCTGGCGATGGTGTATGTGCAAGGAATGGCGCTGACCTATACCCTGCTTGGCATGGTCGTTGCGGCGGCGGGCTTACGTTTCCAGGCTGCACTGCAACATCCGTATGTGTTAATTGGCTTGTCGGTGCTGTTTATCGTCCTGGCCCTGTCGATGTTTGGCCTGTTCTCTTTGCAACTGCCCTCCAGCCTGCAAACCCGCCTGACGCTCTGGAGTAACCGCCAACAAGGTGGCTCGCTGCCAGGCGTGTTTATGATGGGGGCGCTGGCAGGATTGATCTGCTCGCCCTGCACCACCGCGCCGCTTAGCGCCATCCTGCTGTATATCGCACAGAGCGGCAATCTGTGGGCCGGTGCCGGCACGCTATGGTTATACGCGTTCGGTATGGGCCTGCCGCTGATTGCCGTCACGATGTTTGGTAACAAGCTGCTGCCAAAAAGTGGCCCCTGGATGCAGAGCGTAAAAGAGGGTTTTGGCTTTGTGATTCTGGCATTGCCGGTGTTCTTGCTGGAGCGCGTCATCGGCGATACCTGGGGGTTGCGTCTCTGGAGCCTGCTTGGCGTGGCCTTCTTTGCCTGGGCGTTCAGCCTCAGCCTGCGTGCGCAGGGCAAATGGCGCATCCTGCAAATCGTGATGCTGGCGGCGGCACTGGTGGCCGCGCGTCCGCTGCAAGACTGGGCCTTTGGCAGCAGCAACAGTGTGCAATCCGTTGCCCATCTGCCGTTCAAAACCATTGCCAGCAGCGAACAACTGGATAGCGCCTTGCAGCAGGCACAGGGCCGCATCACCATGGTTGATCTTTACGCCGACTGGTGCGTGGCCTGCAAAGAGTTTGAAAAGTACACCTTTAGCGACCAAAGCGTGCAAAACGATTTGAGCCAGATACAGCTGCTGCAAGCCAACGTCACCGCCAACAGTGCGCAAGACAATGCACTGCTAAAGCATTTACAGGTGCTCGGATTACCGACCATTCTGTTTTTTGATGCGCAGGGTAAAGAGATCCCTGATTCACGCGTCACCGGTTTCCTGAATGCCGCAGATTTCAGCGCGCATTTGCACAATTTGCCGCGTTAAACGAAACTGGTTGCAGGACACTGCCCGTTCGCCCGCGAACGGGCCCGCACTCCAGAGGAGAGTCACTTGCAACGTGAACAGATTCTTGAGCATGCGCTGAATGTGCTTGAGCAGAGCGGATTAGCCGCTACTACTTCCCTGCAACAGCTGGCCGGCGAGACCGGGCTAACAAAGGAACAGCTTGAGCGTTTCTGGCCTGACCGTGACGCCCTGCTGTATGACGCCCTGCGTTATCACGGCCAGCAAATCGATAGCTGGCGCCGTCAGGTACAGCTTAATGAACATCTCACTCCCGCTCAAAAACTGCTGGCACGCTATGAAGTGTTGAGTGAACACGTCAATAAAGGGCGCTTCCCTGGCTGCTTGTTTATCGCCGCCTGTAGTTTCTATCCGCAACCCGATCAACCGGTGCATCAGCTTGCCGAGCAGCAAAAACGCAGCTCATGGCAGTTTACGCATGAGATCCTGGTGGATTTAGCGCTGGATAACCCCAGCATGGTGGCTGATCAGATGGAGCTAATCCTTGAGGGCTGCCTCAGTAAGCTACTGGTGAAGCGTAACGTGCAGGATGTAGCAACCGCTCGCCGCCTGGCCGAGGATGTACTGAGTATTGCGTTGTGTCGCCAAAACGGCGCACTGAGCTGATCCACGGGCGTGGTGAAGCGCAGGGTGATATTTTGGTCAGCCTGACTGAAAAGCAAGCAATCAGTTACGATTGCACCGTTTTTTTGACGAAAGCCGTTGACGGTCGTGAGCCATTGAGGTTTAATGCGCCCCGTTGCCCGGATAGCTCAGTCGGTAGAGCAGGGGATTGAAAATCCCCGTGTCCGTGGTTCGATTCCGCGTCCGGGCACCAACATTCTGAAAACCCAGCTTATGGCTGGGTTTTTGCTTTTCTGCGTTTGTCATTCTGTTACTCCTTGCCAGCAATCCACTCACACTCCTGCTTATGTTCCATATTTGGCACTCAACTCATCATTAAGCTATTAAAGTGCAAAAAAAGGGACCTTATAAGACACCCTAGTAAAATATCAGTTATCCGATAAAGTTCCACATTTTGAACATTAAGTATTAAAATCAAGATAAAATTCATTATCTGGAACATTATAGGAATGACTACCCTTTCCGCACAGGCTTTGGCCGAAGAGATCGGTCAGCGACTTAAGCAAGCCCGTCTTAATCGTGACTTAACGCAAACGGAGATTGCTGAACGTGCAGGTGTTGCACGTAAGTCCGTGCTCAATGCTGAAAAAGGAAAAGCGCAGTTAGATGTCTTTATCGCCATCATGGTAGCGTTGGATCTCACTCAAACACTGGATATGTTTTTGCCATCGCAGGAAATATCCCCTATTCAACTTGCAAAGTTGCAGGGCAAAAAGAGAAGGCGAGCTTCAGGGCAACGTAAAGATAAGCCGCTCAGGGAGGAGAGTTCAGAATGGTAATGGAAGTCATCAATGTGAGCTATGCACAACAGGATGTTGGCGCGGTCAGCTTTGATTCGGAGAAAGGGGTTGGGGCGTTCGAGTATACATCCAGCTTTATCAAGCAAGGCATAGAACTCTCACCGCTAAAAATGCCGCTATCAACACAAATCTATCGTTTTCCAGAGCTTGCGTTTCCAACGTTTAAAGGGTTGCCCGGGCTGATTGCCGACTCGTTACCAGACGATTTTGGCAATGCGGTCCTCAATGCCTGGGTTGCAGGCCAGGGTAAACAGCCTGATGACATTACCCCCCTTCAAAGGCTGCAATATACGGGGAGACGCGGGATGGGTGCCTTGGAATACGCACCAGCGACAAAACTCCGTAGTCTAAATGCCTCAAACTCGATTGAAATAACCTCGCTTGTCGCCATCGCTCAGGAAATCCTTGACGCACGAGGCGCATTCTCTACAGAGCTGCATCGAGACGGGGATGAAGACCGGGAAGCCATGCTTTCACTGCTTTCAGTCGGAATGAGCGCAGGCGGGGCAAGACCTAAAGCGGTTCTGGCGTTTGATGAAGAATTTACTCAGGTACGATCTGGACAGGCTATGGTCCCGGCTAATTTCACGCACTATTTGATGAAGTTTGACGGCGTGAGTGAACATAATCGTAACCAAGAAACTTTTGGTGACCCATTAGGTTTTGGTGCCATGGAGTATGTCTACTATCAGATGGCAAAAGCATGTGGTATCGACATGATGCCATCACGCTTATTAGCTGAAGGCCATCGCCGCCACTTCATTACCCAGCGTTTTGATCGTATTGGTAATCAGAAGATTCATGTACAAACCCTGAATGGCCTCGCGCATGTCGATTATAAAAAACCAGGTTCATTTTCTTATGCGGAACTCTTCAGTGTTGCGCGGCAACTTAATCTTTCAGCGCGTGATGCCGAACAACTGATGAAGCGCATGATATTTAATATTGTGGCGCGTAACCATGACGATCATGCCAAGAATTTTTCCTTCATGTTGAAAGGCAAAAAATGGAAGCTGGCTCCGGCATACGATCTGGCTTATAGCTTTAAACCTGGGAGTAAATGGGTTAACAGCCATTGGATGACATTGAATGGTAAACGCGACGATTTCACTCGCCATGATTTCTATACGTTGGAGAAGATCAGTCCCCTGTTCAACAGACGAAATCTGGATCGGTTGATAGATGAAACAGTGGAAGCCGTAGCGCAATGGGCAACGCTGGCTCGTGAGCAAGAAGTACCCCCTACCTTGATAGCCGAAGTGCGCGACAACCTACGTTTAAGACTTTGAATTACGGGATGCCTCACAGCATCCCATCATTGACTACAACTGATAATCCTCGTCACTCACCTGCTCCATCCAGGTCACCGGGCTGCCATCCACCAATTCGGCAATAGCGATATGTGACATCGCGTTATCCGGGGTTGCGCCATGCCAGTGCTTCACACCCTCTGGGATCCAGATAATGTCACCTTGATTCATCACCTGAATCGCCTCGCCTTCGCACTGAATCCAGCCTTGCCCATGCACAATAATCAAAGTCTGTCCGAGCGGATGCGTATGCCATGCAGTACGCGCGCCCGGCTCGAATGTCACCGTTGCGCCACCTACGCGTGCAGGGGCATCAGCCTGGAAAGGGGCATCCAAACGCACCGTACCGGTGAAATACTCTGCTGGGCCTTTGCGTGAGGGTACTGAGCCGTTTTTGATGAATCGCAACATCGTTTTTATCCTCTGTTTTATCAATGACTCTACTGTAGCAAAGCGGACTGGATGCGATTAAGACAACAATCACGCAAGCGCCTATGAGCAGAACTCATAAGATCATGCCGATTACTGTTAGAGGGGTGTCAAGGAGGCGGATACTTTAAAACTCCTCTTTTAAAGGGAAACAATAAAATAACCTCAGGTCATAATATTAATTAATCCCCCCATAAAAAATTTCAATAAAATTATTTATCAGACAGTTAACGCACCCCTAAATAATATTTCGTGATCGTGACTTCGTAAGCCGTAACACTCACTCCGTAACACGCCATTTATCCCGTATTCTTGCTCAAACAGAAAAATAACCTCTGATACCCGGCTGTGTAAAACAGCCTGGGTCCCCCTACTCTGTCATTGCATCGGGAGTAAATTATGCCTGAAGAGACGATCGCGTTGCCGTGGTATAAAAGGCTTAACCGCCAGCAATGGAAGGCATTCTGGGCTGCATGGATGGGATATTTGCTGGACGGATTTGACTTCGTCATTATTACCCTGGTGCTTACCGAAATAATGGCTGAATTTCATGTTTCGACAGCAGAAGCCGCGGCCTTAATTTCCGCTGCATTTATCTTACGCTGGTTTGGTGGATTAGCGCTGGGTGCAATGGGTGATAAATATGGCCGAAAAAGCGCCATGATCACCAGCATCATATTATTCGCAGGCGGAACATTCGCCTGCGGTATTGCGCCGAATTACACGTGGATGTTTATTGCGCGTGTTTTAGTCGGGATTGGCATGGCGGGTGAATATGGCACCAGTTCCGCTTATGCCATCGAAACCTGGCCAAAAGACATGCGTAACAAAGCCAGTGCCTTTCTTAATTCAGGATTCTCCGCTGGCGCTATTTTATCGGTGCTGGCTTACAGTTGGGTGGTGCCGCTATGGGGCTGGCGAGCGCTGTTTTACCTCGGCATCATCCCGGTGTTTTATGCCTTATGGCTTCGACGCGCCATCCCAGAAGCTGAAGAGTGGGCCGCTGCGAAAGCGAAAGCCACACAGCCCGCCGTCACCATGATCGATGCGCTGTTTCGCAGTCCCAATCGCTTACGGAATAACCTCAATATACTGCTCGGGATTGTTGCTGCCGTGGCGCTCTACTTCTGTTTCGATCATCAAAGCTCCGGTTGGGCAACCGCGCTGTTAGCCATCACCACCGCCGCTATTTTTATTCGCTTCCTGGTGCAGAGTGGCGGCGATCGCTGGCCCACCAGCCTGATGCTAACGGTGACGATTATTTGCGTCTTCCTTTATGGGTGGCCAATCCATGCGCTATTACCGACTTACCTGAAAACCGATCTGCACTATTCGCCTGAGGTGGTGGCGTTAGTATTCTCCTTCAGCCGCTTTGGCATGGGGCTGGGCTGCTGCGTGGCGGGCATTGCTGCCGACCGGATAGGCACGCGCAAAACCTATGTTCTCAGCCTGTTAGTCGCCCAGTTGCTGATCATCCCGGTGTTTATGCTTAACGGCTCGAATGTTTGGTTGTTGTGCCTGCTCATCTTCCTGCAGCAGCTATTCAGCCAGGGTGTCGGTGGGCTGCTGGCGAAAATGATCAGCGGCTATTTTGATACCGAACAGCGTGCCGCCAATCTCAGCTTTATCTACAACATCGGCTCGCTGGGCGGTGCATTAGCGCCGGTGCTGGGTGCACTGATTGCGCAGCATGCGTCGCTAGGCGGTGCACTGGGTGGACTCTCCTTTGGCTTGACCTTCGTGGTGATGCTGCTGATTGGTTTTGATATGCCTTCCCGCGTGCAGCGCTGGCTGAAACCGCAGGCACTTCGCCATTACGACACCGTCGATGGCACGCCACTCTCCGGCGCATTCACCCGTGAAGAGCGAGCCGACCCCTCTCTTACCCCTATAAACCCAAGTAAGTCCTGACAGGAGAATAAAATGACCGCAGGAAACCGTATTTATCTACGTCGCCCAGCTGATGCCGAACCCTTACTGGAAGCCTTCCGCTGCTTACCCGCCGCGGTGGTCGCGGACTGCATGAGCCGCCTCCCCGCGTTGTCAGCGGAGATCAGCCTGAAAACCGCGCCACAAAAACCGATCATGTGCGGTCTGGCAGTCACGGTGAAAGCACGTTCCGGCGATAACCTGATGTTGCACAAAGCGCTGGATATGGCCGGGCCAAACGATGTGATTATTCTGTCGAATGAGGGCGACCGCAGCCAGTCATTGATGGGTGAAGTGATGGCCACCTACGCCAGACAGCGCGGCATGGAAGGGATTGTGCTGGATGGACCGGTACGTGACATCGACGGCTTATCACGCATGAACTTCCCGATTTATGCGGCTGGTCATACCCCCGGCGGTCCGTTCAAAGATGGCCCAGGCGAAATTAACGTGCCGATTGCCTGCGGCAAAATCCATGTCTCACCCGGCGATATTGTGCTGGGGGATGCCGACGGCGTGATTATCATTCCACGTCAGGATGCGGCACGCATTCTTGAAGCGGCACAGGCCTATTTAATCGTGGATGAGCGTAACTTCGAGCTGGCAAAAACCGGTTCGCTGGAGCGCGGCTGGCTGGCAGAGACACTGCACAATAAGCAGGTCGAGATTATTGATGATATTTACCGTTAAGGGTTAAGAGGCGCGATATATCGCGCCGCTACGGTTATGGCGAAGGGCGGCCTAAAGGCCGCCCCCCACTGTACATATCACGGCGTGGTGCTCACCATCGCCAACTTGCGCTGCCGATTTTCGCGCCACACCGCAAAAATTCCGGCCAGCGCCACAATCGATGCGCCAAAGATGGTGGTGCTGCCCGGCAGGCTGTTGAGGAACAGATAACCAATCAGCATCGACCATACCAGCGTGGTGTAATCAAAGGGGGCGAGTAATGAGGCATCGGCATAACGCAGGCTCAGCGTAACCAGAATTTGCGCCAGCCCACCAAACAAGCCACAGCCTACCAGCAACAACAGCTGCAAGCCGGTAGGTTTCGCCCAACCAAAGAACGCGGTCGCCAGGCCAATCAGCGTGGTCATCAATGAAAAATAGAACACAATCGCGCCGGGCTTTTCGATGCCATTAAGGAAGCGGATCTGCACATTGGAGGTCGCCGTACAGAGTGCCGCAATCAGCGCAAACGCCACGCCCAGGCTGGCCGTCGCACTGCTGGCACCGCCGGCCAGCACACCACCACTGGCCGCGAGGCTGGAGGAGAGCATGATCAGAATGCCGGATAATCCCACCACGACCGCTACCCAGCGTGACAACCGTACCCGCTCTTTCAGCAGCATCGCCGCCATAATCACCGTAAACAAAGGCGCGGCATAGCTGAGCGCAGTGGCATCGGCTAGCGAGATATACACCAGCGCCAGATAGTTAAAATACATGCCGCCAGTGCCGGAAAAACCACGAATGAAATGGCCAAACAGGTTGCGCGTCTTGAGGTTTTCCAGCACGTTGCCCTGGAATTTCAGCCAGATCAGCAAGGGGAACAGCGCGATAAAACTGCGGAAAAAGATCACTTCGCCGGTGGGCATCGCGCCATTGAGGCCCTTCACACAGGCCAGCATCAAGGTGGCGCAGAGCGCGGCAAATATCTTCAGTAACACGCCTAAACGGGGATTCATGCGCTTTCTCTTCTCTCTCTACTGCGTGCAATCGGCAGGATTGCCGAGAGGACAACGCGCTTCACACTAAGGAGAAAACTGTGCGCTGGATAACACTTTTTCGCTCTGCCTGAATAGAAATAACTTATCGCCTTGGGTCATATCATTTCCCTATTGCATGCAACGCTTTCCCTCTTTTTCGACGTAAAACAAAGCCGATATAGTCCAGAAAAGCGAACTTTTGCGCTGCGAGGCAGCATCCACCATTGAGGGAATGCACATGACCATGAAAAGACGTACTACCATCGGGTTGGCACTGCTGCCACTGCTGGCGATTTCGGCGGCGCAGGCAGACATGATGGCGAACATTAAATCCAGCGGCGAACTGAAGTGTGCCGTTTACTCTGACGTGCCTCCGTTCTCTTCACCGGATCCACAGACGCGCCAGCTGGCTGGGATGGATATCGATCTCTGTACCGCGTTAGCCAAACATATGGACGTTAAACTCACGCTGGTGCCGACATCCGTTGAAGCACGTATTGCCGTTATTGCCACCGGTCGCGCTGATGTGTTGATTGCCAACCTCGCTTACACCAAGACCCGCGGTAATCAGATCCAGTTCAGCGATCCGTACTACGTGGCAAAAGAGATGTTGCTGGTCAAAGCTCCGCTGGCGGATAAGCCTTTAAGCTACTTCCAGGGCAAACGCATCAGCGCCACCAAAGGCACCACTTCTGAGCAATCCATCCATATCAAGGGCGGCAAAGCCGTGACCTTCCAGGATTCCGCTTCGGCGTTCCTGGCGCTGGAACAGAACAAGTCTGTAGGCTTCGTCACCAACACCATGACCGGTATCAAAACCATCGCTCAGGCGAAAAAAGACGGCATTGATTTGGCGATGATCAAAGAGCCGATGGCGCTGGAGCCGATTGGTGTCGGCATGAAGAAAGATGAACCGGCGCTGCTCGCCAGCGTGAACAGTGGCCTGAAAGCCATGGACGATGACGGCACCATCGATAAAATCTGGAACACCTGGATTGGGCCAAACACCGAATACAAGATGGTGCGTGAAGAGCGCGTACAGCCGCTCTCCAGTCTGAAATTTGAACCGCTGGAATAACCATGCCCGTGATGTCGCCATCTGATATCCAGCCCGCCAGCGCCCCCGCGCTGGCTTGCTCCTCCGCGATTACCCTTTCCACCATCGGCGCGCGTGCGTGGCTGGTGGAAGCGCCGGGCGGGTTTGATCTCTCTGCCCAACGCCGCATCTGGTCACTGGCACGTCTGCTGCAAGCGGATGAAGCCGTTGAAGCCTTGATTCCTGGCGTCACCAATTTGCTGGTGCTGTTCCGCCACATCCCTGTTGATGAAGCCGCCGTTCGTCTTAGCCTGCAAGCGGCCTGGGACCAGGCTCAGGCGACCAGTCCGCAAGGAAAACTGATTGAAATCCCGGTGCATTATGGCGGCGAACACGCAATCGATATTGATGCGGTCTGCCGACACACCGGCTTTAGTGCACGCGAAGTGGTGCGTCGCCACCATCAGAGCGAATACACGGTGTTCGCCCTGGGCAGTGCGCCAGGCTTTGGTTATTTGCACGGGCTCGATCCGCAACTGGCTACGCCAAGGAAGAAAGTGCCGTCGCTGAGCATGTTGAAAGGCACAGTGACCATTGGTGGCGCGCAGGCGGGTGTGTCAGCACTGACCGGTCCCAACGGCTGGAACGCCATTGGCTTTGCCGAACTGGATGTGTTTGATCCCCTGGCAGCCTCACCGGCCTTGATGGCACCAGGCGATCGTATTCGTTTCCTGCCGCAGAGGATTGAACTGTGATTGAGATTGAACAAAGCGGTGCGCTTAACACAGTGCAAGATCTGGGGCGCTTCAATTTCCGCCATATGGGCGTCTCGGTCAGTGGTGTGATGGATCCCCTGGCATTGCGCGCGGGCAATCTGTTGCTGGGGAATGAAGAGAATGCCGCGGCGATCGAAGTTCAACTGTTCCCGTTTCGCGTACGCTTTCTGCAAGACTCCAGCATCGCCGTGACGGGCGCAGACTGCCGTACCACGCTGGATGGCGTCCCCCTGCCGCCCTGGTGGGGTTGCGGCGTGCGGGCGGGCCAGGTGCTGGAAATGCGTTACCCCCGCAGTGGCGCCCGCGGTTACCTTTGCATCGCGGGCGGCATTGATGTGCCCGTGGTGCTGGGTTCACGGAGCACCGCACTGCGCGGCAGCTTTGGTGGACTAGAAGGCCGTCCGTTACAACGTGGCGATCGGCTGGCGCTGGGTGAATCGCACGCCCCAGCGCTGCCCGCCAGTGGGATTGGCATCGAACCGCCTGACAGCGCTCTGAGCGCGCATTTCCCGCGTAACAGTGCCGGTGAGATCCAGCTGCGCGCGATTCCATCGGGTGAATATCCGCTGTTCGCTGCTGATGCGCCGCGCTTCTGGCAGCAATCCTGGCAGGTTTCCAACCAAAGCAATCGCACCGGTTATCGGCTGGCGGGCGCTCCGATTTTCCCCTCTGAAACCATTGAAATGCGCTCCTATGGCCTGATACCGGGCATTGTGCAGGTGCCACCCGGCGGCGAACCCATTATTCAGCTGAGCGATGCTAACACCGCTGGCGGTTACCCGAAGATTGCTGGGGTGATCGAGCAGGATCTGTGGCGTCTGGGACAAGTGCTTCCCGGCCAGTCGATCCAGCTGATCCAGAGCGATGCGCGTGAAGCGATAGCGATCGATCAGGAAGTCACACGCTGGCTCAGCCGTCTGCGTCTTAGTTGCCCGCCGCTGCGCAAAGCGCTGATGGCATAACTTTCGTAAGGAACCCAAACCATGAAGATTGATGTGAATTCCGATATGGGCGAAGGCTTTGGCGTTTATCAACTGTGCGATGACGCCGCGCTAATGAAGGTGGTGTCATCAACCAATATCGCCTGCGGATTCCACGCGGGCGATCCGGCGATCATGACCAGGATGGTACGGTTGGCCAAAGAGAACGGTGTCGGTATTGGCGCCCATCCCGGCCTGCCCGATCGTCAGGGTTTTGGCCGCCGTGAATTACCGTTCAGCGCCGAAGAGATTTGCCAGCAAGTGGCGTATCAACTGGGTGCGCTGACGGCGATTGCCCAGGCGGAAGGCACTAAAGTGTCACACTTCAGCTTCCATGCGGCGATGGGCAATATCGTCAATCGCGATGAGGCACTGGCACAGCAGGTGATGGCGCTGGTCGCCCGCATCAATCCAGACCTGATTGTGTTTGCCCAACCCGATACCATTATTGAGCGTGCAGCACAGCAGGTGGGACTGAAAACCCTGACGCTGTTCCTCGCGGATCGCGCCTATGATGCGCAAGGACGTTTAGTGCCGCGCGGCATTGCCGGTTCCGTAATTAAAGAGGAGACCGCGCTGCGCGCCCGCGTGCGCCAGTTCCTGCAGCATGGCACCGTGACCACGTTCGAAGGAGAAGAGATTAGCGTGCGCGCGCGCTCGATTCTGGTTCACAGCGACACGCCGGGTTCACTGGCGCTCGCGACTATTGTGCGCAGTGAAATTGAAGCCAGCGGCCATCAGGTCGCCCCCGCAGCAGAAGTCATCGCGCAGTAATCACGAACAAAAAATGGCCGCATTGCGCGTAATGGTTGTCAGTTAAGCGACTGACGATAACGCCGCCTGGAGCCCCACGCGGGGAGGCGTGGGGCAGTTCGCGGCCGACCATGGATGGTCATCCGCGAACGGTCCGTCCGGCACGACGTGGAAGTCGAAGGTACCGCGTCAGCGGCGCGAGGACGGCCCAGAGGGGGCAGTAGTGGCGGCAGAGCCCGCACAGAAAAGAAAGGCCACTTATCAATAAGCAGCCTGAGTTCTTAACAGACAAACATGACCGCTTTACGCGGCCATTCATCTCTCTCGTCTATATCCCTTAACGGCAACCGGCGCAGAACGCTGCGATGCGATCACAACCGGTTTGCAAACGCTCCATGCTGGTGGCGTAGGAAATACGGAAGAATGGGCTCATACCGTAAGCTGCACCCTGCACCGTCACCACATGTTGTTCTTCGATCAGCGCCAGCACAAAATCAGCATCATTGCTGATCAATCGTCCACCCGCGCTGGTTTTGCCAATCAATCCTTCAATATTCACAAACAGATAAAACGCGCCCTCCGGCTTATGGCAGCGTAAACCGTCAATCGAGGTCAGGCGCTCCAGCACATAATCACGGCGCTCACGGTAAATACCCGCACGCTCCTGCAGCAGATCCTGTGGGCCTTCCAGTACCGCCACCGCTGCGGCTTGCGTCAAGGTACACACACCGCCGCTGTTCTGCGTATTGACGTTACTCATGGCTTTAATCAGGGGGGCTGGGCCACCACAGAAGCCGAGGCGCCAGCCCGTCATCGAATAGGCTTTCGACACGCCGTTCACCGTCAGCACGCGGTCATAAAGGCGCGGCTCAACCTGTGCCAGGGTGTAAAAACGCACGTCGTCGTAAATCAGGTGCTCATAGATATCATCGGTCATGATCCACACCTGCGGATGGCGCAGCAGCACCTCGCCCAGCGCCAGTAACTCGGCCTTGCTGGCAACCGAACCGGTAGGGTTACTCGGATAGTTCAGCAGCAGCCACTTGGTCTTATCCGTGATGGCAGCATCAAGATCGGCGGGCAACGGCTTAAATCCATTCTCCTGCGCGCACGGCAGCGGCACAGGTACGCCGCCAGCAAATTTCACGATATCGGCATAGCTAATCCAGGACGGCGTCGGGATCACCACTTCGTCACCCGGATTGATGGTGGCCATGATGGCATTAAAGATGATCTGCTTCGCACCACCAGCGGTCAGAATCTGGCTAACGTCATAATCCAGCTGATTGTCACGCTTGAACTTCAGTTGAATCGCCTTACGCAGTGCCGGCGTACCGTCGGTTGGCGGATAACGCGTATCACCCGCACGCGCGGCAGCGTATGCGGCTTCGATGGCATGAGGCGGTGTCGGGAAATCAGGTTCACCGGTGGAGAGTGCTACCACATCCACACCCTGCGCCGCGAGATCGCGCGCTTTCTGGGTCATGGCTACAGAGGCGGAAACGGTGACATTCTTTAATCGATCGGCTATCTCGGGCATGGTCAATCCTGGGTTCGGTGTCAGTTTCCCTGAGCATAGGATTAGGGCCGAGGCCACGATAATAGAGCTTTGTTGTGGTGATATAACACAAAGCGATGACTGGACCGACTCCACACTTTTGACATAAAGGTTTGGGATTGGCAGAAAATTGCGCGGCAGGTCACGCCCATGCGCCTGACGCAATGTTAATAAAGTGTTACTTTTGTTCGCGAGCCACATCTCGAACCCACGATTTTCCTTGCCCGTCATTGGCAATGCTGATGGGTCAAATGCACCCTTTCGGTGCATCGCTGCTTTTTTCAACACCCGCCAGACCGGCGGATCGCTAACTCAGCACCAGCCTCAGGAGGCCCGGTAGCCGTACCCTCCTGTCTGAGTTCAATCATGAAAGCTTATATTGGCATCAACTTTGCTTGATACCGATATGCGTTCTGTTGGAGGGAAGTGCCCATGAATCTTCGTCGCCTGAAGTATTTTGTTAAAATTGTTGATGTCGGTAGCCTGACTCAAGCCGCAGATATTCTGCATATCGCCCAGCCTGCACTCAGTCAGCAGCTGGCCACGCTGGAAGGGGAAGTCAATCAACAGCTATTGATCCGTACCAAGCGCGGGGTCACGCCAACCGAAGCAGGCAAAACGCTCTATTCTCATGCCCAGTCCATTTTGCGCCAGTGCGAACAGGCGCAAAGTGCGATTGATTTGGTGGGTGCATCTCTCAGCGGCAGCGTCTCGGTGGGTCTGGCACCTGGCACCGCCGCGCAAAACCTCGCACTCCCGCTGATGATGGAAGTGCAGCAACAGCATCCGGGCATCGTGCTGTATTTCAATGAAAACTTCGGCACCACGCTCAGCGAATTGATCATGAATGGACGCATGGATATGGCAGTGATCTACGATCATCGCAGCATCCATGGCCTACGCTTCATGCCGTTGATGAAAGAAGATTTATGCTTCGTCTGCCCGTTCAGCCTGGCAAAACCGGTTAAAGAAATTCCGCTGGCACAGGTTGCACAATACGACCTGTTCCTGCCGCGCATTTATAACATCATGCGTAAAGTACTGGATGATGCCTTCACGCAAAACAACCTGCAGTACCGCGTGAAATGCGAGATCGAATCACAAACCACGCTGAATGCCGCCCTCAGCGCAGGTTTAGGCACCACCATCATGCCGGAGTCTGCCGCACGTGCGCTGCTGAAAAACGGTGATACCTGGATGGCGAAAATAGTTGAGCCAGATGTACAGGCCTCACTGTCGTTCTGCATGTCCGATCACCTGCCCCTCTCCCAGCCTGCTGAAGCAGTGAAATCGATTCTGCTGTCGTTGATGTCTCGTCGCAATGTCGAGAACCATCCGCTGACCCTGGTGGGATAAGACCCGCTTATTACCGCAAAGCGAAACCCTCTTACAGCCCGCCTGACGAACGCGCTAGATTGATTTGGTCTGTTGCCCGCGAAGGCGGGCGTGTTTCGCTTTGACGGGAACCCCATGGAAAAAACCGCGATACCGCTGCCAACGCTGCGTGCGTTGGCGCGCAAAATGCAAAGCTCCGGCCTCAACAGTCTGGCACTTGAGGGCAAACAGTGGTCAGTGCGTCTGACCTTCGCCCCAGCATATCCCTCCCCCGTTATCCTGGCAGAGGAAACCCCACCGGCGACACAGGCGATTGGCGCACCGATGCCCGGTACGCTGCTGCGCCGCCATCCTCTTAGCCAACAGGATTTTGTTCAGCCCGGTCAGCAGGTAGAAGCTCAGGATCTGCTCGCCATGGTGCAGGTTGGCCCCTTATATGTTCCGGTGCTCAGCCCGCTAAAAGGGCGTGTACACCAACTGACTCAACCCTCGAACAGCCCGGTTGAATATGCGGAAGAAATCATGACTATTCAGTCAGATAGTGAGTAAATAATCGGGTTATAAGGGGCACTTATCGCCTCAAAGTTTTTATGTCTTATGCCCTTGCGGCATAACTGCATAAAGTCAAAAAAGACCAATTACGCCGACAACACCTTCGGCGAGACGAGGAGAGGCAAATGCCATTTTCAGATTATAAAACCGCGCTGGTAACTGGCGCATCCGCCGGCATGGGCGAAGCGATTGTTGAGCGTCTGTGCAAAGAAGGCATCACCGTGCACGCCGTCGCGCGTCGCAAGGAACAGCTGGCCGCACTGGCCGATCGCACTGGCTGCATTCCCCATGCGGTGGATGTCAGTGACGTGAATGCGCTGACGGCACTGTGCAAAGATCTCGAGATCGACATTCTGGTGAATAACGCTGGCTTATCGCACCCGGGTTCAATCCTCGACGCAGACGAAAACGTGGTGGAGACGCAAGTTGATGTCAACCTGCGTGCGGTCCTGCACCTGTGCCGTTTGCTGGTCCCTGGCATGGTCGCACGTGACCGTGGCCATGTGTTCAACATCACCTCAATTGCCGCGATTTACAACTTCAACGGCAACTCGGTGTACCACGCCACCAAAGCCGGTGTGCATGCCCTGTCTCGCCAGCTGCGCGTTGACTGTTATGGCAAACGCGTGCGTATCACCGAAATCTGCCCTGGCCGTGTCGCCACCGATATCTTCGGCAACGTTTCTGGCGACCACGATGACGCACGCCGCCGCTTCATTGATGGCTTCGAACTGCCGCAGGCCAAAGACATCGCCGACTGCGTAGCCTTTGCGCTCTCTGCCCCGGTGGCGGTGAATATCGGCAACATCGAAATCACCCCGACGCTGCAGGTGCCGGGCGGTCTTTCCACTATGCGACCGGGCGACCGCACCGCGTAATACCGTACGAAGAGGTAACTGTATGGCACTTGATTTCAGCAGTGTGATAACCGGCCATTACGGCCAGATGATCGTTGACGGAACGGTGGTCACCCTTGAACTGGCGTTAGGTGCCTGGCTGCTGGCAATGGTTCTTGCCCTGCTGCTGGTGGTGATCCGCCTGACGGAAAATCGTATTGCCGTCGGGCTGGTCAAAGCGTATGTCTCCTATCACCGTAATGTGCCCACCTTAATTCAGTTAATGATGTGGTACTTCGCGATCCCTACGCTGCTGCCGGAATCCGTGCAGATGCTGATCGTCGATTACAACGCCGAGTTTCTGTTTTCACTGGTTGCGCTCGGCCTGTGTCAGGCGGCGTACTTCTCCGAAGACATTCGCAGCGGCCTGCGCGCCATTCCAGATGGACAAAACGAAGCGGCTCGCGCACTGGGCATGAGCTATGTGCGCGCCATGCGCTCCGTGATCCTGCCACAGGGTATTCGCAACGCGCTGCCATCCGTCATCAACCACACCGTGCTGCTGTTTAAAAACACCAGTCTGGCGATGGTCATCGGCGTGGCGGAGCTGACCTATGTCACCCGTGATATTGAGAACCAAACTTTCCGTACCTTCGAGTCCTACTTAGTGGCAACCGTGGGTTACCTGTTCTTCTCCCTGCTGCTGATGGGCCTAGGCGCGCTGCTGGCCCGCCGCTTCCAACGCGTCTACGCGAGGTAATGGCGATGTTTGAGATTTTCACTATTTTGCATGACAACGGCATGCTGCTGTTAATGGGCCAGTACCCTAATGGCCCGCTGGGCGGCGTGCTCTGTACCCTGCTGATTTCAGTGCTGGCCGTGCTCTTTGCTTTCCCCATCGGGGTGCTGCTGGGTCTGGCGCGACTGTCTCCGTGGCGCTGGCTGAGCTGGCCTGCCACCTGCTGGGTCTATTTGCTGCGCGGCATTCCCCTGATGATGGTGGTGTTCTGGACCTACTTCTGCGTACCGCTACTGATTGGCCACAACATCAGCGGCTTCGCCACCATGCTGTGTACGCTGGTGATTTACGAAAGTGCCTACATCGCCGAAATCGTACGTGGCGGCATTCAGGCTTTGCCACACGGGCAGTATGAGGCCTCACGTGCGCTGGGTATGAGCCACCTCAAAACCTTGCGTTTGGTGATTCTGCCGCAGGCGCTGTTCAACACCTTGCCAAGCCTGGTGAGCCAGTTGGTGTCGATCATCAAAGACTCGACGCTCGGCTACGTGATTAACGTACCGGAGCTGACCTTTGCTGCGAATCAGGTGAGCAACCAGTTGCTGACGAAACCGTTCCAGGTATTTGCGATTGTGGCGCTGAGCTATTACGTCATCTGCTTCAGCCTCACCTGGCTTGCCAATAAACTCGAAGCGCATATTGCGCAGAAACGTCGCCAACCGCCGCAGGCCAATGCCAATGTGGCACCCGCGGTGATGCTGACTAAAACCTCTTCGCAATAAGGAAGCTCTATGAGTCCAATGATCATGTTTAATCAGGTCAATAAATGGTACGGCGCTTATCAGGCGCTGACTGACCTGAGTGCCGAAATCAACACCGGTGAAGTGGTGGTGGTGTGTGGCCCGTCCGGTTCGGGTAAATCGACGCTGATCCGCACCGTAAATCGCCTCGAACCGATTGATAACGGCCAGATTGTGTTTAATGGCATTGATATTCACGGCAGCAGCACGCGGTTGAATCATCTGCGCACCCGGATTGGCTTTGTGTTTCAGAGCTTCAACCTGTTCCCACACGTCTCGGTGGCTGAAAACATCATGATGTCACCGATGAAAGTGTTGGGTGTGAAACGTGCCGAGGCGCGTCAGCTGGCGGGTGAGTTGCTGGAGCGAGTGGGGTTATCCCATAAAGCGGATGCCTACCCGGCACAACTCTCCGGCGGCCAGCAGCAGCGCGTGGCGATTGCCCGTGCGCTGGCGATGAAACCGCCGGTGATGCTGTTTGATGAACCGACCTCCGCGCTCGATCCCGAGATGGTCGGCGAAGTCTTGTCGGTGATGCGCAGTCTGGCGCAGGAAGGCATGACCATGATGTGTGTGACGCACGAAATGAATTTTGCCCGCGAAGTGGCGGACACCATCTGGTTTATGGATCAAGGGCAAATTCTGGAGAAAGCGACGCCAGAGAACTTCTTCAATCAGCCACAGCACCCGCGTGCGCAGCGCTTTTTGAGTGATTTGCGATCGCATTGATGTGACGCCGCGGCGCAATTCATTGCGCGTATTTCAACATCGCGCCCGAACGAAATACGGCACGAAAACAGTGTAAGGTCGGCATTTTTGCCGACCGTTTTCATCACCGAGCTATCTTTAGCAATCCACCCACACTGCACCGGCATCCGCTGACTGCACACACTGCTCAACCCAGCGCACGCCCATCAAACCGGCATGCACATCCGGATACCAGAAATCAGCAAGAAATGCCTCATCGCCCCGGTCGGTGGCATCCATCGCCAGCGCAAAACGACGATAGAGATTTGACCAGGCTTCAAACAGCCCTTCGGGGTGGCCACCGCCAATACGATCGTCCGCCAGTGCCGTGCGATGCAGGTAACCCATCCCTCGCTCCAGTATCTGCACCGGTTCACCCTGCACTTCATAACGCAGCTGGTTTGGCTGCTCATCCCACCACTCCAGGCTGGCCTTCTCGCCAATCACGCGCACCTTCTGCCCGTGCATCGAGCCACAGTTGACGGCGGAAGCCCACATGGTGCCCACCGCACCGTTGTCGTACTCCATCATGACAAAGGCATTATCTTCCAGCGGTGCACGGGTTTTGACAAAGCTCTGGCGACTGCACAACAGGCGTTTCACCTGCAGTTTTGGTACCATGGTTTCGGCGATAAACAGCGGATGCGTTGCCAGATCGCCCAGCACATAGCTTGGTCCGACAAACCGCGGATCGACGCGCCATTTGGTGCTTTCGTTTTGCAACTCAACGGCTTCATTATGGAAACCGTGCGCGAACTGCATATTGATAATGCGAATTTCACCCAGTAGCCCTTCAGCGATCATCTCACGTGCCTGATGGATCAGTTGATGTCCGGCATAACCGTAAGTGACACCAATGATCTTTTTCTTCTCAGCACAGAGTTTTTCCAGCTCGTCCGCTTCTGCAGTGGTGAAACAGAGCGGTTTCTCACACACCACATGCAGGCCCGCATTGAGTGCGGCACGGCAGATGGTGAAATGGGTATTGTTGGGGGTCGCGATGGATACCGCTTCAATACCGTCTGCACGTGCGGCTTCAGCGGCGAACATCGTTTCGTAGTCGGGATAACAGCGCTCGGCATCGACCCCCAAAGAGGCACCGAAGGCGCGACCGCGCTCAGCATTGAGGTCAAACGCCCCCGCCTGGAGGACAAAGTTGCCATCACGCAGTGCTGCAGAGCGATGAATGTAACCTATCTGGCTGGTGCCACCGCCGCCGACCATGCCCCAGCGCAGGGAACGATTCAGTGCTTTAATGCCGTTAATCATGCTGTTCTCCTTAGAATCCGACCGATTGCAGATAGTGCAGGCTGGCAGTCACGTCACGCAGACTGGTGTCCGCGTTGCGCGGATCGCGCTCTTGCTCAATGGTGATCCAGCCCTGATAGTTGCGCTCAGCGAGGAAAGCACGCACCGCCGGATAATCAATCGCCCCTTTGCCAATTGGGCACATCACGCCTTCGGCGCAAGCGGCAAAGAAGTCCACCCCACGCGCAATCACATCGCGCCAGACGGCGTCATTCACGTCTTTGAAATGCAGATAATCGATGCGATCCCAATAGCGGCTCAGGTAAGGAATCGGGTCCATGCCGGAGTAATACAGGTGTCCGGTGTCGAGGCATAAGCCAGCCACCTCGTGTGGGATATCCTGCACCAACTGCGCCAGTTCGTCGGCAAACTCAATGCAGCCGCCAGCATGCGGGTGGATCACTGCACGTACGCCATACTCGTTCCAGGCGATCTGGCTCAGGGTGGTGATGTGCTGCATCATGCGCTGCCAGTCATCACGGGAAAGGCGAGGCGCTTTATCTGACTGCCCAGCGTATTTCGCACGCTCGGGGTTACCAAAATCGATAATCACCAGATAGGGCGCGGGAAGGTTATCCGCGTGCGTTTTCTCAGCAGTCGGCACTTGTGACAGGTTGCGGCAGATGTTGTGGGTCAACTCGACCATGGCGGGGAAGTTCGCCTCGCTGACCAGATCATCAAAGATCGTGCCTGCCACCAGCGAAAGCTGATGCGCCTCTAGCTGCTGACGCAATTCACTGGCATCGGTGGGCAGATAACTCCACGGGCCGAGTTCAATGCTTTTGTAACCCGCCTGCGCTGCCTCGGTGAGGACTTTCTGCCACGGCGGCAGGAAAGGATTTTTCGGATCGTCGACACCCCAGCTGCAGGGTGCGTTAGCAATGTGAATAGTCATGATCGTTCCTTGCGGTAGTGGATAGCGCAAGTATCAAATAAAAATTTCACATTCAGCAATCATGAAACTTTCATTTTTTGATAGCGATCAAGTTATTTTTCATCATTAATTTGATAGATTATCTATCAAATGCAGCCAGAGTGCGCATAAATGCGCACCTTACGAGAACGTTGCACCATCGTCGTAGGGTTGCCATTCATGGCGACCGGGAAACGAATAACTGATTAGTAGTCCGCCATCTGTGGCGACAGGCTCACAAATTCTCCCGCGTAATGATTTCAAACGGCAGCGTCACCAGCGAGAAGTGATCGCCTGATTCCGTGGCCTGCTGCTGCACCGTACGCGCCAACTGCCTTGCCATATCATCGATATCATGGCGGATCATCACCGTGATGCTGCCGTCAATCAGCGCCAGATCCCCCTCTTTCACCGGACCATGGCAAACCAGTGCTACCTTCCGCTGTGGCTGTTGGCGTAGCGCATGGATCACCCCCTCAATTCCGCCACAGGGGGCGTAAATCAATGCGAGATCGGCATGCTCATCCAGTAGCTGGCGCGTGGCATGATAGCCACCATCAATTGACTCATGGGTTTTCAATGGCTCCAGCACCCGGCGGGCACTGTCTTGTTCCCGCAGATAGGAACGGAAGCTGATCTCACAGCTCTCCTGACAGGTAAAACGATGGTCACCGACCAACACGCCCACCGATCCCGGCTGATGCAGCAGATGCGAGGCCACCCATCCCGCTGTGCGCCCGGCTTTCTGATTATCCAGCCCAAAATAACCGGCGTGGCCGCAGGGAGAAAAATTAGAAAACAGCGCATAAACCCGCACGCCCTGCCGCGAGATATGCTCAATCGCATGGCGAATCAGCGGATGGTCCAGCGCCACCAATCCAATCGCATCCACTTGCTCAGCCAGCTTATGCAGGGATGCCACCACCGCAGCAACATCATCAATATCGTGCCAGTAAAATAACGGCTCACTGCCAGCAGGATGGAGCGGCTGGGTATGCTGCCGCAGTGCATCAGTGAACGCATGATAGAAAGAGTAAGATTTAGAGAGCAGGATAAAGCCCATACGTAACGTCACGCCTGCCGTTTGCTGCATGTTGTTCAACGCCGTGACGGGGCCAACGCGATATCCCAGGCGATTCGCGGCTTCAAGTACCTTTTGCTCGGTGGCTGCCCGAACCGGTGCGCGGCGGTTCAGCACGCGATCTACGGTCGCAACACCCACACCCGCCGCATCGGCAATGGCATTCATGGTGATTTTACTCATCAATAGCTTCCAGTAAATTGATAGTTAAATATCAAAAATAATGCCCGAATTCGTTTTAGAGTGCGAATTTGTTGTTGAATTAGTCGTCATCAAATCTCACTATTTGATAGAAAGCCTCTCAGTATTTTGATCCCCCTCGCAAAAATGAAATGATCCATTTCATTCAGATACCATCCAGAATAAATGTTTGATATTTATTTCCCGACACCCGCGTTTCAGGCTGATGGATTTACATCAGCAAAGGATTAGAGGGTGTGGTTGCAGCTTCCTATATTTGATGGCTGGCTCCCGGTTCATTAGGTATCAAATAAAAACGGAGATGATATGTTCCCTGCAACCCTACCTGCACCTCGTCGTCACCCTGAAAACCAGATTCCTGCATTACGCTGGGGCATTGTCGGTCCTGGCTGGATTGCCGACCACTTTGCCAACGCGTTGCGCCACCACACTCAGCAACAACTGGTCGCGGTATCGTCACGCAGTCTTGAGAAAGCCCAGGCCTTTGCCAGTAAGTGGGATATCCCGCATGCCGTGGAAGGGATAGATGCGCTTCTGAGCCGCCAGGATGTTGATGTGGTGTATATCGCCACGCCGCACAATCACCACTTCCCGGATGGCCTGCGCACGTTACAGGCAGGAAAACACGTACTGATTGAAAAGCCACTGGCGTTGAATGCGCAGCAGGCCTGGCTGTTACAGCAAGAAGCGCAAAAACAGCAACGTTTATGTGTTGAAGCGATGTGGTGCGACTTCGCGCCGAAATACGATGTGATCCGTCAACTGCTGGCCGATGGCGCTCTAGGTGATGTTCATACGCTGATCGCCGATCATGGTGAGTATTTCACTCAGGATCACCGCATCTTTAATCTCGATCTGGCTGGCGGACCGATGCTGGATCTCGGCAGCTATTTGATCGGCTTCAGCGTGTTTGTCGCCGGTGCGCCCGACAGTATTGTCGCCAAGGGCCAGCCCGCACCGGGTGGGGTGAACGGCCAGACCTCGATGCTGCTGACGCACAGCAACGGCATGCATTCGGTGCTCAACACCACCCTGTTCAGCAACACGCCTGGCACCGCAGTCATCGCTGGCCGCGATGCCACGCTCTACCTTGACGGCCAGTTCTACGCGCCGGGCAATTTCCGTCTCACCTCCAGCGATGGCCGACACACGCTGCGCTGGGAGGAGCCGACCAACCGCTATATTCAGCTCAGTCATGAAATCGAACATACCGCCTGGTGTATTCATCAGGGCCTGCTCGACTCGCCTGTTCGTCCGCTTGCCACTTCTCTGGCGACGCTGCGGGCAATGGATGACGTCAGGCAGCAGATTGGTGTGGTGTTTAATGAAGAGCGCACCGCTTAACGCTCAGGAGAACAAAATGAAAATCGCTTTTGATGTGGATGTCATCAGAGACCTTGGTATCACTCGCATGGTGCATCAGGTGGCTGAGTGGGGCTATAAGTACATTGAGCAATCCCCGCATCCGCAGATCAACCCGTTCTATAAACATCCCAAAGCCAGCCGCGAAATCATGCGCGAATACAAAAATGCGCTGAATGCCACCGGCGTGGAGATCTCTTCCTTCATCACCGTATACCGTTGGTCCGGCCCAGACGAATTGCGCCGTCAGGCTGCGGTGAAGAACTGGAAACGCATGATTGAAATCGCCGTTGAGATGGGCGTACAGGTGATCAACACCGAGCTGTCGGGCAACCCGAATGAGCCGGAAATCTGTGAAGAGATGTTCTATCGCTCAATGGATGAGTTGCTGCCCATTTTCGAGCGTGAAGGCATCCGTGTCGAAATTCAGGCCCATCCATGGGATTTCTGCGAACAAAGCAATGAAACGGCAGATATCGTGAAATCCTTCCGTAGCGACAACGTCAAATACATCTACAGTGCGCCGCACACCTTCTATTACGACAAGGGCGTAGGTGATGTGAAAAGCATGCTGCATTACGCCGGCGACGATCTGTCACATATGCTGATTGCCGATACCATGAACCACACCAAACACTGCCGCTATATCGTTAACCCACCGGGTGTCGACGCGACGATTCATCAGCACGTGGCTGTGGGTGAAGGTGAAGTGAACTTTGATGGGCTGTTTGAAGCACTGCGCGAGATGGATTTTGCCAACCGCACTTACAAAGTGGGCGGTGAGTCGATTATCTCGGCGGCGCTGTTCGGCTATCCGGAGAAGATGAAGTACCAGGCCGTGGAAACGCGTGAATTGATTGAGCGTGAACTGCTGAAATAGGTGCGGCTTGATGCCCTCACCCTAACCCTCTCCCACAGGGAGAGGGGACTGGATAATGCAAACGACATGCTCTCTCGATCGGCCCCCCTCGCCCGCTTGCGGGAGAGGGGACTGGATAATGCGGACGACATGCTCTCTCGATCGGCCCCCTCGCCCGCTTGCGGGAGAGGGGACTGGATAATGCGAACGACATGCTCTCTCGATCGGCCCCCTCGCCCGCTTGCGGGAGAGGTGACTGGATAATGCAAACGACATTCTCTCTCGATCGGCCCCCTCGCCCGCTTGCGGGAGAGGGGACTGGATAATGCGAACGACATGCTCTCTCGATCGGCCCCCTCGCCCGCTTGCGGGAGAGGGGACTGGATAATGCGGACGACATGCTCTCTCGATCGGCCCCCTCGCCCGCTTGCGGGAGAGGGTTGGGGTGAGGGCATCAGATAGACACCCACTCCACATCCACAAACTCACTGCGTGTCAGCGAAAGCTGCGCGGCTTCTGCAATCGCCTGCGCACGCAGACCATCAATCAATCCCGGCAGCCCTTCCACCTTCTCCCCGCCGATGTAGCGCACAAACGCATCCAGATGTGTGTAATACGTCTCTTGCACACGGCTAAACCAGTCGGCATAAAGTCCAGGCTGAGTAATTCCTTTCCCCTGATACAGGGTGGCACCGCGCGCTGATTGACTCTCTGACGCCAGCATCCCTTCGCTGCCCATCACGCTAATGCGTTCGTCGTAGCCATAAGCCGTGCGACGTGTGTTATCCAACTGTGCCAGGGCGCCTTGCTGCATACGCATGATAAGCACCGAAGTATCGACATCGAAATCACGTATCTCGGGCATGGCCAGCGCGGCACCCAGTGCGCCCACCGTGCTGACTTCATCCTCGGTGAGCCAGCGCAGCAGATCGAAAAAGTGAATCGCCTGATCGCGCATCTGCCCGCCCGATGCCTGAAGATAACTCAACGGTGGCAGCTCAGACGCCCGGCACACCATCTGGATCAACTCGGTGCGGCCAATCACCCCCTGCTTTAACTGCGCTTTCAACTGCTGATGGCTGAGATCAAAGCGACGATTAAAGCCCACGGTGACGGGCACCTGCAGCGGTGAAATCTTTTCCACCACTTCGCGCGCACGTTGCAGCGACAGGTCGATCGGTTTCTCACAGTACACCGCCTTACCCGCCCGCACCGCCTGCTCCAGCAATTCGGCATGGGTTGGCGTGGCACTGGCGATCAACACCGCGTCAATCGCATCGCTGTTGAGCGCCTGCTGTACGCTTGCCGCACGCGCGCTAAACCGCTGCGCCACCGCTTCCGCTCGTGAGACATCGATATCGCACACCAGCGCCAGCTCTACGCCGGGATGAGCCGCCAGGTTTGCAGCATGTACCTGGCCTATAAATCCACTGCCAATCAGGGCAAAACGTTGCGGCGTCCGCATCTTAACGCTCCTTTTGTTCACATTTTGGAATAGCCAATGTTGTCAAAATAGCGCTTTGTGGCAGGCTAGCTGAACGCGGTTTTTGATGGAATTACCTCAGATGAAAGCACTGACGCTGGCGGAGCTGGCGAAGCAGGTTGGCGTAGGCGTGGCCACGGTTGATCGCGTCCTGAACGATCGCGGCGGCGTCTCGCCTGCGATGACGAAAAAAATTCTACAGGCAGCGCGCGAGGCGGGTTTAAAGCGTATTTTGCCGGAGGAGCATCGCCACACCTGGCAGGTTGAAGTGCTGCTGAGTGGCAACGGCTCGTTCTTCTTCCAGCAACTGGCACAGGACTTCGCCCATCTCGCTGATGAGCTTGGCTATCGCCGTTTGCGGTTGCATCGCACCCTGATCCCAGAAAACGCGCCCGAGAAGCTGGCAGCACATATTGCAGCCAGCAGTAAAAAGCGGGACGCGCTGATTGTCTTTGCCCACGAAAACCCACTGATTTATGAGGCGCTAGCCGCTTGCAACGCGCGCGGTGTGCCGGTGATCACTCTGGTCACCGACCTGCCCGATGCGGCGCGCTTGTGCCATGTCGGTATCGATCAATACAAAGCGGGTCGCACCGCCGGGCTGATGCTCGGCAGTATGACCGCCACCGCAGGTGATGTGGTGCTGGTGAGTGGCCGCGCCGACTACTCTGCGCATCGCCAGCGTATCGAAGGCTTTCAGTCGGTACTGGCCGAGCGCTTCCCGCAACTGCGCTTGCGCGAGATTCTGGCCGGGCAGGATGAGCGTGAGCGCATTAGCCGTCTGCTGGAGAAAACCCTTGCCGGCTCGCAGCACATCGTTGGGCTGTACAACACGGGCATGGGCAATACGCAGATCCACGAAGCCCTGGCGCGTCATCGTCTGAACGGCAAACTGGTGTACGTCACCCATGAGCTCTACAGCACCACGCGCCAGCTGTTAGAAAAACGCGTGTTGACGCTGACCCTCGATCAAAACACCCTGCGCCACGCACAGCTGGCGCTCACCCTGCTGCTCAAACATCTGGAAGAGGGCGAACAGCCCGACACCTACGCGCCCGGTAAAGTGGACTTTATGCTTTTTACGCAAGAGAACTTCGCTTAATCACACTTGGCTTCGCACCGCCAGCGCGGTTAAATCGCCTTCATCTCTCGCTGCTACACTCAGTAGCAGCAAAAAACGCAATCACAACAAGGCGAAATCACTATGTCGGAAAATCAGTATCAGCCCGCGAAAGTCTGGACCTGGGACCCGGAAGCCAAAGGTAACGGCGCGAAAACCAACCGTCCGTTCGCCGGGCCGACGCATGAGAAGACTCTGCCAGTGGGCAAACATCCGCTGCAGCTCTATTCACTTGGCACGCCGAACGGCCAAAAAGTCACTATTCTGCTGGAAGAGTTGCTGGCCGTCGGGGCTAAAGAAGCCGAGTACGATGCCTGGTTGATCCGCATCGGGGATGGCGATCAGTTCTCCAGCGGTTTTGTTGACGTTAACCCGAACTCTAAAATCCCGGCCTTGAGTGACCACTCTGTGACCCCGCCGCTGCGCGTATTTGAGTCAGGCAATATTCTGCTCTATCTGGCCGAAAAATTTGGTCACTTCATTCCTGCCGATATCGCGGGCCGTACTGAAACTCTCAACTGGCTGTTCTGGTTGCAAGGTTCAGCGCCCTACCTCGGCGGCGGCTATGGCCACTTCTATTTCTACGCGCCCGAGAAAATCGAATACGCGATCAACCGCTTCTCGCTGGAAGCAAAACGCCAGCTTGACGTTCTGGATCGTCGATTGGCCGATAATCGCTTCCTCGCCGGTGATGAATACACCATTGCGGACATCGCCACCTGGCCTTGGTACGGCAACCTGGTGCTGAATAACATCTACGGTGGCGGCGAGTTCCTCGACGTGCAGTCGTACAAAAACGTGGTGCGTTGGGCCAAAGAGATTGCCGAGCGCCCAGCAGTAATCCGTGGTCGTAAGGTGAATAAAGCGTTCGGCGCCGAGCCGCAAGACCAACTGCTGGAACGCCACGATGCCGCTGATTTCGATACCAATACCGAAGATAAACGCCAGGCTCGAGGAGAGAATTAATGGCTGCCTATGTGGTGATGATTAAGGACGAAACGCTGGATAAGGATGAGCTGGCGACCTATGCGCAGAAAGCGGGCGAGGCGCGCGGCGATCATCAGATCAACCCGCTGGCCTTTTACGGCGATCTGCAGGTGCTGGAAGGCCGTGATGCGGAAGGCGTGGTGGTACTGGAGTTTGCGGATGCTGACGCGGCAAAAGCCTGGTACTTCAGCCCGGCGTATCAGGAAGCCAAAGCGCACCGCCTAAAAGGTGCCAATTACCGCGTGCTGTTGGTGAACGGCGTAGCCTAATGTGTTGGCGGCCTGCAGGCCGCCCACTCACCCCAGCCTGAACAACGAAATCGACTGCTGTAACTGATTCGCTTGCCGTTGCTGCTGCTGAACCACCTGCATGGTTTCGGCTACGTGCTGCACATTGTGATGCACGCTGTGATCGATGCTGTTAATGCTCTGCTGTATCTGCTCAATGCTGAGGTTCTGTTGCTCACTCATCTCTGATAACTCCGTCACCAGCTGCGATAACCCGTTAATGCTGCTGTGAATCGAGCGCATCGTTTGGGCCGCATGTTCAACTTGCACGGCCCCGTGCTGGGTGCTGGCAGAACTGGCATCGATTAACTGCCGGATTTCACGCGCCGCATTTTCGCTACGCATCGCCAGATTGCGCACTTCGCTGGCCACCACCGCGAAGCCACGCCCTTGGTTCCCCGCGCGGGCCGCTTCCACCGAGGCATTGAGTGACAAAATATTGGTCTGAAACGCAATGCCGTCAATCAACTCCAAAATCACCTTCACCCGCTGTGACTCTTCGCTGATCTTCGCCATCGATCCCATCGCCGACTGAATATTCTCTTCACCGCGCGTTGCCACCGCGCGCGTTTCACTGGCCAGTTCGCGGGCACTTTGGGCTTTATCACGGGTTAAGCTGGCGGCGATACTGATCTCTGTCATCGCGCTGGCAGCCACTTCCAGCGCCTGTGCCTGCTCATCCGTTCGGCTGGACAGCGCGGCATTGCGTTGCAGAAGCGTGTCCGACTCCACTAACAACGCCCCCACACGCTGACTGACCTGCGAGAGCGTGCCATGCAAAGTGCCTAGCGTGGTGCTAAAGGTACGCGCAAAGGGTGTCTCACTCTGCTGTGTATCGGCGGTGAGTGTCAGATAACCGCTTTGCTGATTGATCTGGGCGGCCAGGGCTGCCACTTCGCTGGCGGAACGCGCATCAGCGGCCATCTGGCGAGCAATCACCAAAAGTATGATGGTTTGCGCGACAACAAACAGCGCATGGAAAAACACCATGTCCCAGCCAGGATGATGGAAGACCACCACGCCAAACAGATCGTTATCTTGTAGATAGTTGAACAAAATATGATGCGTCGCCGCAGCCGCAGCCCCCATTAACAGAGGACGTATATCGCGCCACGCCAACAGCACGGACATCAGCACAAATACCGAGAAGTGATATTCGGTTTCCCCTTCACCGAGCTGAATCAACAAGCCCGCCCAGCCAATCAGCAAAGTAGAAAGAAGTAACCTGGAAGTCATTGAGCCGCGAATCACCGTTGCGCAAAAGGTGGCCAGCAACACCAGAATCAGCCCCACGATGAGCGCCACCATCACGCTGTTGTTCATCCACCCTACGCTCAGCGCAATCGGCCACAGCGTCCAACAGAGCAGCATGGCAAGCGTGTCTGCGCGCTGTGCAATACGTTTAAGCGAAACCATCTCTACCGGCGCGGCGTCCGGGCCTATCAAGGGCGTTGCGATCATGACACTTTTCCACACCAGAAGTTGATCAAGCTGCCCCAGGAATGTAGGGCAAGGCGCACAGACTGAGTGGAGAAATTATCGGCGTGTTGTTTGGAAAGTTTAGAACCGTTAATAATTAAGTGACCGCGATGTGATTGAATTCACTCTCACACAATGAACGCACCTCAACAACCTGGCGCATTTAAGTGCGCCAGGTTGTGTGGGGTGAGCGAACATTACTTCGCAGCAAACTGCGCGTAGTTATCCGGTGTAATGGTTTTGTACGGTACCCAGTTGTACTCCTGCACTTTTTGCTTATCCAGCAGCGCCTTGGTGACCTGAACCGCGCCGGTTGCCTGGCCTTTGGCATCCTGGAAGATGGTCAGGGTCATTTTGCCGTTTTTCACAAACTGCTGACCATCAGGCGTGCCATCGATACCCGCTACCAGAATTTTTTCATTCTTCGCCTGGCTGAGAGCCATGATGGCTCCGATCGCCATTTCATCGTTGTTAGCGGCAATAGCATCAATCGGACGCTGGTTCAGCAACCAGCTCGACACCACATCCACCGCTTCATTGCGCTGCCATTTGGCGCTCTGCTTCTCAATCACTTTCATATCTTTGTATTTGGCGATGACCGCTTCGACCGCTTTGGTGCGTTCACGCGCTTCCTCGTTCGACAGCGCGCCCATTAAAATCGCCACGTTGCCTTTGTAGTTCATCTTCTTCGCCAGTGCTTCCATCTGCATCTCACCGCCCAGCGCCGAATCGGAACCGACATAGGCCATGTCACCTGGCAATTTCACTTCCGGCTTACGATTGACAAAAATCAGAGGGATATTGGCGTTTTTCGCTGCGGTAATCATCGGCAGCACGCCCTGGGTATCCACGGGGTTGAGGATAATGGCGTCAACGCCCTGGTTGATAAAGTCATCAACCTGCTGCACCTGCAACGCCACATCGCCTTTGGCATCGACAAACTGGCCGTTGAGTTGGTTAGCCTTCAGCTCTTCCTGCATCTGTGTGCGCAGAATGGAGACGAAGTTAAGATCGAAATTGGCCAGGGCGACGCCAACGGTGAAGGTTTTCGCACTGACGCTCAGACTCAGTAACAACGAGCACAGGCACAGCATGAGGTTTCTGATATTCATGGGTTCATTCCTGTAGGGTTGAGGTTTTATTGTTATGGCGCCGGGCAACAGGCAAATACCCGGCGGTAGAACGCTTAAATCGTGAAGTGATCGCGGAACTGTTGCAGTGCGAGCGTGCTGTCACCGCTGGCCCAGCCCTCCATCGCGACGGTGCCGGTATAGCCCACTTCGTGCAGCGCACGGGCGATGGCGCGGTAGTTGATTTCACCGGTACCGGGCTGTTGACGCCCCGGCACATCCGCCACCTGAATTTCACCGATAGCCGTACCGCAGCGGCGAATCAGCTCGATGAGATTTCCTTCGCCAATCTGCGCGTGGTAGAGATCGAGGTTCATTTTTAGCGCCGGACTATTGACGGCTTCCACCAGCGCACGCGTGTCGGCGGCCAGCGCAAACGGCGTGCCGGGATGATCAACAGGCAGATTCAGGTTTTCCAGCGTGAATACGCGTCCTGCGCGCTCGCCCAGCTGTGCCACTTTGCGCAGCGTCTCGACGGCTTTGAGCCACATCTCCCCCGTGACAATCTCCACGGGTTTCACCGGTAAACCTTTGTCATCCAGACCGGTGCCGTGCAGGTTCAGCCCTGGACAATTAAGCCGCTCCGCCACAGCCAGCGAGGTTTCCGCGCTCTGCAGCAACTGCTGAATCTCGCTGTCATCGGTCAGGTTACCGGTGAGGTAGCCGGTCATAGAGGTGAAGCGCGCCCCTGTCGCCACCAGCGCATCAATGTCCTTGTTGGCCCAGCCCCAAATTTCGACGCCAAATCCAAGCTCATGAATGCGTTTTACCCGCTCGATAAACGGCAGATCGAGAAACACCATTTCGGCACAGACAGAGAGTTGATAGGTCGCCATTAGCGCGCTCCTAAGGTAACAGGCAGGTTCTGTTTGACGGACTCGATACAGGCCAGCGCAATCGCCAGCGCATTGCGCGCATCTTCGCCGGTGGCGCGGGGTGTTTCGCCGGTGCGAATACAACGTGCAAACTCGGCCATCTCCGCCACATAGGCTTCACGCAACAGATCGGAATCCATTCTCGAGGTATCGATGGCAATACCGTCGGCGTGGTAGCGCACGCAGTGGTTGGCGTTGATATGGCCGGCCTGCAACATGCCTTTGCTGCCAAACACTTCACCGCGCACATCGTAGCCATACACCGCCTGGAAATTGGCTTCGGCAATGGCAATCGCGCCGTTATCGAAACGAATCGTCACCACGGAGGTATCTAACAGCCCTTTGTCTTTGAAGTCTGGGCGCACCAGCGCATCAGCAATCGCGTACACTTCGATCGGCTTCGCGCCGTGGTTGAAGTGCAGCAGAGTATCGAAATCGTGGATCAGGGTTTCCAGGAAAATAGTCCACTGCGGGATCGGGGCCGGATCGTGCAGCTTCGGATCGCGCGTGACCGAACGGCTCAACTGCGTGGTGCCGTTTTCGCCGGCTTTCACTGCCGCGATGGCTGCCGCAAAGCCGGAATCAAAGCGACGGTTGAACCCCACCTGTAACACGACGCCCGCGCTTTTGGCCGCCGCAATCGCGCGATCCGCTTCATCCAGCGTCACCGCCATCGGTTTTTCACAGAACACATGCTTGCCCGCATTGGCCGCGGCGATCACCCACTCGGCGTGCGTCCGCGCCGGTGCCGCGATGGCAATGGCATCAATCTCAGGATCCTGCAGCAACGCATGCAGATCGTTGTACGCTTTGGTCACACCTAATTTGCTGGCCAGTTTCTCTGCGGCACCCGGCAGCGGATCGGCTACGGCAGCCAGGATAGCGCCCGGTACACGATACGCGAGGTTTTCAGCATGGAAGCTGCCCATGCGGCCCGCACCAATCAGGCCAACGCGTACAGGGTCAAGATGATATGTCATGGTTCATTCCTTAGGTTTCTGGATATACCCAATCGGGCCTTGCGATGTCATCAAGACATTGCAAAGCCAATGCCAACCTGTATCGCAGCGATTTTGTGAGGCAGAACACAGCGTTGGCTCACAAACTGGCAATAAAATTTACATGTCAACTTTGCATGTCAATAAAATGGACATTCCACCGCCAGCAGGAGTGTCCGATGCGTACCATTGAGCGTTTACCCTTTAAAGATGAAAGCGACCCCATCTTCAGCCTGCCCAACAGCGCGGAGGTGGGCGAATGGGATACGCTGCTGTGGCAGGGTTGGCACAGTTTTGAACGAGGTGAGCAGCCACGCTGGATGCGGCGAAGCATTTTGCACTCCTGGCAGCGGTCGCAGCAGCGAGCCATCGACCCCACTACCTTTGTTTATACCTCTCCGCCCGCCGAGGAGCTGGCGGCGATCCTGGAACACAATGCCGAGCTGATCCTGGTGGCACGCAACGTGATGGAGAACCTGCTGGCCTACAACCCGGACGGCCACATCAATCTCACTGATGCACAGGGTGTCACTCTGCATTTCTGCGGCTCCGACCTGACACCTGTTGGCAGCATCCTGAGTGAAGAGGTGCTCGGCACCAATTGCACGGCACGCTGCCTAATCGAGCAACGCCTGGTGTATGTGCTGAGCGGGGAGAACTGGAAGATCGATCTACGTAATCGCCACTTTCAATGCGCCGCCGCACCGGTACGTGACGCAAGCGGTCAAATGCTCGGCGTGCTGACACTGACCGCTACGCCGGATAACTTCAATACCCACACGCTGGGTACCGTACAAGCCGCTGCGGAAGCAGTGGGACAGCAACTGACGCTGCGGCGGTTACTGGCCGAGCAGCAGTCGATTCTCGAAACCTTGAATGAGGGCGTGATCGTCTGCGATCGCCACGGTCGCATTAAAACCCTGAATCGCTATGCACGGCAGATCTTTAGCGGCCTCGATCCCGATGCCGGGCCGATCGATGTCCTGCTGCAGCCGCAAGGTGGATCGTTACTTACCATGCCGTTTTGCAACGACCGCGAGATGCAGTTCATCCCGGATGGCATCCAGCCCCTCTCCTGCCTGATCTCCCTTATGCCCGCGCCCGATGGTGGCCGTGTGCTATCACTGCGTGAGAACCAGCGTATCCGCGCGATCACACGCCGCGTGATGGGTGCTAGCGCCAGCTACACCTTCGAGATGATTCGCGGCCACGCCCCGCTTGTGCAGCAGGCGATTCAGAAAGCACGTGCCAGCAGCCGCACAGACAGTACCGTGCTGTTAAGCGGTGAGAGCGGTACCGGTAAAGAGTTGTTTGCCCAAGCGATTCACAATGCCAGCCCACGTCATCAGGAACCGTTTATCGCGCTCAACTGCGGCGCGCTGCCACGCGATTTGGTCCAGAGTGAGCTGTTTGGCTACGTCGATGGCGCATTTACCGGCTCACGGCGCGGTGGCTCGGCCGGTAAATTCGAACTGGCAGAGGGCGGCACGCTGTTTCTCGATGAGATTGCCGAGATGCCGTTAGAGGCACAAACCAGTTTGCTGCGCGTCTTACAGGAGAGCGAAGTGGTGCGCATCGGCGCGGCACATCCGCTGAAAGTGAACGTGCGCATCATCGCCGCCACGCACTGCAATCTGCTGGATGCCGTGGAGAAAGGCGCCTTTCGTCGCGATCTCTACTACCGCCTTAATGTTATTTCGCTGGAGATACCGCCGCTGCGCCAACGCCAGGAGGATATTCCGGGGCTGGTGAATACCTTTATCCAGGCGCTCTGTACCCGGCTGAAACGCATTGCCCCCCAAATGTCGCCTGAAGCGATGAGCTGTTTGCAGGCGTGGCACTGGCCGGGCAACGTGCGTGAGCTAGAGAATCTGGTCGAGCGTATGGTGAACCTGTGTGAAGGGCTGGAGATCGGCAGGCAAGATTTGCCCGAGGAGATGGCGCGACGGGCTGCAGTGGCCGACACCAGTACATTGACGTCATTGCAGGATAACGAGCGCCAGCATGTGTTGCAGGTGGTGAGTGAACACAAAGGCAATCTGCGCCAGTCCGCGCAGCTGCTGGGGATTTCCCGCACGGCGCTGTATAACAAATTGAAGTTGTGGCAGGTGGACGTGGCCGCAATAAGAAGTGGATTAGCATTGTAACTGCGGCTCCAGACAGCGTTATCGTCATGCCTGGAGGCCGCCCCTACAAACACCCGCATGTATGACCAAGAGTCACAACGACGCCCCACCGCAAATCACCAGCTCCTGCCCGGTGATGGCGTCAGCAGCCGGTGACAGCACAAAGCCTGCCAGTGCAGCGACCTCTTCTGGTTTGATATAGCGCCCCATCGGCGGCAGCTTGGGCGGTGAGCTGGCGCGCCCCGGTTGCAGCAGCATCGGCGTTTCGGTGGCACCCGGCGCAATCACATTCACTGTAATACCTTGCGGCGCGAGCTCTGCCGCCCAGCTGCGTGCCATTCCCACCATCGCCGCTTTGGTACTGACATACTGACTGCGATTCGCTGCACCGCGTGATGTCCGGCTACCGATCAGCACAATACGGTCGCCCTGCGTCATCTGAGGCTGCAAGGCATTCGCCATGATTTGCGCCACCTGCACATGCAGATACCACAAGCGGGCGCTCTGCTCTTCATCCAGATCGCCAAGCGGTGCCGCCGCCATCATCCCCGCCGCATGCACCAGCGCGTTGACCTTCGGCAGAGCGGCCAGCGCCTGTTTCAGCAGGTTGGCATCAAACAGATCAACGCTCACCGAGGTAAAGGCGGGATGATCTTTTTTCACCAGCGTGCGGCTGAAGCCCGTCACCTGCCAGCCTTGCGCCAGCAGATGATCGGCAATCGCCGCGCCGATGCCGGAACTGACACCGGTAACCAACGCGTGACGACTCATGCTTATCCCCTCACCCATGCTTCGTTGACGCGCACATATTTAATCGCCTGACGGAAATAGGTATAGGCGATGTGCAGCGCACCGTCTTCGCTCTGTTTGATGCTGGGATAGGAAAACTCGCGGTTCAGCTTCTGCTGTGAGTTATTGGTCATGCAGTAGCCATCCCCCTCGTCGAGGTTGCGCTGCCACGGCCAGCTTTTTCCGCCGTCGGTAGAGATTGCCAGCGTCATCGGGGCACGCGGCGCGCCCCAAAATGCGGTGCGCCCGGTATGCACCACCGGTTCCGCCGCCACCGCCACATCGTCATCCTCGTCTTCAATTTCATCGTACAACGACAGACGGCGCTCGCTGGCATCTTTGGCACTCATGGCGTTGAACACCAGTGCCAGATGACCGTTGTTCAGCGTGGTGACCTGAATTGAAGAGTTGTTATTAGGCAGTTCGGTCGCCAGCGGTGCACTCCAGCTCTCGCCGCCGTCAACGGAGCGGCTTTGGTAGATAAAGTCTGCCCAACGGCTGCGATAAAGCGCCAACAGGCTGCCATCCTGCAGCAATGTGATATTCATGTGTACACAGCCCAGGCTCTCCGGCACCGCGACATCACGCCAGCTTTTCCCCTTATCACTGGAGATCTTCACCGCGCTGATATCGTCATTCCCTACCCACTTCACGCCCGGCTGGGTGCGGCAATAAAACACCGGCAGCAGCCAGTTGCCATTCGGCAGCACCACAATCGGCTGGCGAATAAAGGTGCCAGGCTGATCGAGCAGCGTATCAATGGCACTCCAGCTGCGGCCAAAATCACGTGACTGACGATAACGCACAATGGCGGTGTCCTGATTCCCCGACTTCTGCGCGGTCCACAGCAGCCACAGCACCTGATCGGGATCGAGGAACAGCACCGGATTTTGCTCCGAACGGGTGGAGTCATCAGAGAGTTTTTCAGCTTCGCTCCACTGCGTACTGCCCTTCTCCAGACGCGAGCACCACACCGAAATATCCGCGATACCCTCTTGGGTGCCACCGAACCAGACACACAGCAGAGCGCCGTTCGGCAAGGGCAGCAGGTTCGCGGCATGGTTCTGCGGACAGACCGAAGGCAGCATGGCCGTCAGCTGCTGTGCATCCTGGGCGTGTGGATGAAGGTTACCGTTACGTTCTACGGTAATCGTTGAATCGGTCATATCAGGCTCCACTGTTTTGCATTGACGATTTTGGGGCTTTTTTCTCAAGCGTCTGACGCGAGGGGATCAAACGGTCAATCACCATGATCACCGCTGGCGTAATCAGCGCAACGTACATGTTATTGATGCCGAACGGATCGCCCAGCAGGTACCAGACCGAAGTCACCACGCAGGCACCAATCAGGCCCGCATTGGCACCGCGCGTGCTTTTATAGAACGGCAGGTAGAAAGCGATAATGGCGACAACCGAGATCGACAGGCGAATCGCGCGAGTAAAGAAGGATAACTTCAATACTTCTGGCACGAACAGCACAAAGATCAGCGGTAAGAAACCAATCAGCAGCGATAACCAGCGCGTCATACGGAACTCACGCTCCGGCGTAGGGTTGCGGTAAGGCACGTAGAAATCTTTTACCACCAGCGAGGCAATCGCCAACGCCACGGTGCTCACGCTGACAAAGATTGATGCCACCAGCGAGGTCGTCACAATCCCTGCCAGCCATGGGCTCATATCCTGCAGGAACACCGGCAGCGCATAGAGGCTTTTAATATCCGGATGCAGGTACTTAGCCGCCACGCCGATCAGTGCAATGGCGATGGCAATCGGCATACAGAAGAAGAAGGCGACCCAGGTGGCGCGTTTGGCAGACTCCGCGCTTTTGGTGGAGGCAATCGCCTGAATCACGAACTGGGTGCAGAAGATTGAGCCGATAGTCCCAATCATCCACGCGAAGATAGTGCTGGCACCTACATTGCCATCCCAGGTCCAGTAGAAGTGCGGCATATCCTTGATCATCGGCTTCACACCGCCGGTCATGTGCAGCGCCACACCGAGAATGATCAGAATGCCGATATATTTCAGTCCGCTGTGCAGCAGCGTGACCCAGGCAATGCCCTTCATGCCGCCAAACATAAAATAGAAGGTGCTGACGATCGCGGTGATCACCGCCGCCGTGGTGAGATCCAGGTTTAACACCGTGGAGATCGCCGCCGCGCCACTCACATAGTTACCTACGTTCACCAGCAGCAGCGCATAGATCATAATGATCGAGATAATATTTTTGGTTGAGGTACCGTAGCGCTCGGCAATCGCGCCTGAAATGGTGATTTTTCCGGTGTTGTAAATGCGCTTCACCAGCAGGAAACCAAACAGCGGGAAGCCAATCGCGGCACCAATCACGGACCAGGACGCGGCAAAACCGTCTTCAAAAGCGGCTTGCGCCGTACCTATCGTGGATTTCGCGCCGATATACTCTGACATCAGCATCACGCCCACCACAAAAGCCGGCATCACGTTGGATCCCGCCATAAAGTCGCCGCTGTTTTTACTGCGCAGACGCCAGGTCAGCCAGGTGGTAAACAGAATGTACGCGATGACAATCCCGACAATAACCATCATCCCTTCTGCAGAGAATTGTTTCATTTTAGCCTCATCGATAACGTAGGGTCGTGGCAGGCGCTGGGCTTAACGCATGCCGTTAATGAGGTCGCCAGTCTTATTATTTCATACCCTTCATAATTCAAGCTGCAGGTACGTTGGCTACGTGCATTCACCTCAGTCACTGACTTCAGTAAGCTCCTGAGGATTCATGCACTTGCCGCCTTCCTGAAGCTCGAATTATTTTGGGTATAGTGTCTTTGCACTCTGGCCACCCCCTGCTTTATTTTGTGATTCATTTCACTCACAGAAGAATGAATTCACGCACAAGCAGGGCAATTTATAGGCTAAATGAAGTAATATTTGTTTGATCATGCTCACAAACAGTCAATGATGATTATAAATAATCATAATCAGCTTAACTATTTCAGCGCGGACTGCAAAAAGTCGACAAAGGCGCTAATGCGAGCGGGCAACTGGCGCTGTGGCTGCCACACGGCAAAAATATCACCGTCCACCGCGCTCCATTCAGGCAGCACATGCAGCAGTTCCCCGCGCTCAATGCTGTGCTGAGCGTCCCACCAGGAACGCAGCAGAATACCGTGTCCATCCATCGCCAATTGCACCGCCACCTCACCATCGTTGGTGATCAGACTGCCGTGTACTTTTTGCGTCAACTGCTGCTCGCCGTTGCTCAAGCGCCACAGGGCAAAATCACTCTCATACTGACGCAGTAAAATACAGTTGTGTTGTGACAGAGCAGCAATATTCTCAGGCAGCCCATAGCGTTCGGCGTAGATGGGCGCGCAGCATAACACGCGCGGATTGGTGCGCAACTTACGCGCCATCAGCCGTGCATCGGGTGGCTCGCCCATGCGGATATCGATATCAATGTGCGCATCGAGGAAATTGAGTGGCTGGCTGCTGAGTTGCAGGGATAAGGAGACTTCAGGATGCAGCGCGGCAAAACGAGAGACGCAAGGCGCCACGTGGCGTCGGCCAAAGCCGAACGAGGCGTTGATATTGAGCGAACCGCGCAGCACCGCAGTCTGGCTGCTGACGGCTTCTTCCAGCTCTGCCAGCTGATCCAGCAACGGTCGTGCCCCTTCCAGATAGCGCTTGCCCTCGGCGGTCAGTTCCAGCCGTCGCGTAGTGCGCCGCAGCAGTTGAACGCCCAGCCGCTGTTCCAGTTGGCTCAGGCGTTTACTGACCGCAGGCAGCGACAGGCCCAGTTCCCGCGCGGCGGCGGTTAGGCTCTCCAGCGTTGCCACCCGGACAAAGAAGGCCAGATCGTCGGTTGAAGTGCGCGATTCTCTACTTTTATTCAACATTGGCTTGCCGCTCAGGCTAATTATTTCCCAGTGATGCATGGTTATACTGCGTTCAGAACATCAACAGCAACCTGCGAGAGACCCTATGAGCGGCAAAACCTATAAAATCGCCGTCATCCCTGGCGATGGCATTGGCAAAGAAGTGATGCCTGAAGGCATCCGTGTGATGGATGCAGCGGCGAAGAAATTCAATATTTCACTGGAGTGGCAGTGGTTTGACTTTGCCAGCGCCGAATACTGGCAGCAGCACGGTAAAATGCTGCCGGATGATTGGTTCGCCACCTTAAGCGAGTTCGATGCCATCTATTTTGGCGCCGTGGGCTGGCCGGATGTGGTGCCCGATCATGTGTCACTGTGGGGATCGCTGTTGCAGTTCCGTCGCGAGTTCGATCAATACGTCAACCTGCGTCCGGTACGTTTAATGCCAGGCGTGAAAGCACCGCTGGCAAACCGCCAGCCGGGCGATATCGATTTCTACGTCGTACGCGAAAACACCGAGGGCGAGTACTCGTCCGTGGGCGGCACCATGTTCCCCGGTACCGAGCGTGAAGTGGTGATCCAGGAGACGGTCATGACGCGCACTGGCGTCGATCGTATTCTGAAATTTGCTTACGAGTTAGCGCAAAAGCGCCCGAAAAAACACCTGACATCGGCCACCAAATCCAACGGCATTGCTATCACCATGCCCTACTGGGACAGCCGTGTTGAAGCGATGGCACCGAGCTACCCGGAAGTAAAAGTCGATAAATATCATATCGATATTTTGACCGCGAACTTCGTGCTGCATCCTGACTGGTTTGATGTGGTGGTCGCCAGCAACCTGTTTGGCGATATCCTGTCGGACCTCGGCCCCGCCTGTACGGGTACCATCGGGATTGCACCTTCGGCCAATATCAACCCGGAGGGCAAATTCCCCAGCTTGTTTGAACCGGTGCACGGTTCTGCGCCCGATATCGCGGGTAAAGGCGTGGCCAACCCGATTGGGCAGATTTGGTGTGGCGCGATGATGCTGGAACATCTGGGTTACGCTGAAGCGGGTGCCGCAGTGCTGGATGCGATTGAGCGCACGCTGGCTGCGGGCAATAACCTGACACGCGATCTCGGCGGCAGCGCCTCAACGGAAGAGTTGGGTGTGGCGATTGCGGCAGCGCTGTAGCGTTAAAATGCGCGATGAGCCGCGCCGCTACGGTAATGTCGGTAACGGGCGGCCTGAAGGCCGCCCCTGGCAATGATGGATATTCTGAACGCCCAACTACTACTTCACTGCCCCTTCTGTCACACCGCTAATAAACTTGCGCTGGAACACCAGGAACACCGCCACCAGCGGCATAATCACGATCATCGCGCCCGCCATCAGCACCGGAATGTCGATGGTGTTTTTGTTCTGGAAGAACATCATGCCGATGGGCAAGGTGCGTAGTTCATCTTTGTTGACCAGAATCAGCGGGATAAGAAATTCGTTCCACGTCCAGATAAACAACAGCAGTGCGAGCGTAGAGAGCGTGGGCCAGATAGCGGGTACCAGAATGCCCCATAGAATTTTGCGGCGCGATGCGCCATCCATCACCGAAGCTTCCACCAGTTCTCGCGGCACTTGCTGCAGTGTGGTGGCAATCATCAAGGTGGTAAACGGCAGCGACAGCGCAATTTGCGGCAGGATCAGCGCCAGATAGGTGTTGGTCAACCCCATCCAGCGCAATTCGTGATAAAGCGGAATAATAAAGGCTTCACTCGGCAACACCATGCCCAGCCCCAGCATCGCCGCGACCACTTTCTTGCCGGGGATCTTCAACCAGGCAAAACCGAATCCCGCCAGAATACCGAGCAGAATACTGCTGATCACCACCGGAATCACCACCAGCACCGAGTTCATAAAGTAGACATTGAAGTGCCCCTGCTGCCAGGCGGTGACATAGTTTTTGAAGTTCAGCGACGAGGGCAGCGTAAATACGCCCTGAAATAGCTCCATCTGAGTTTTGAATGAGGTCATCAGCGCCATAAAAAACGGCAGGATGGTCATCAGCGCGACAATCCAGATCAGCGCGCGAGAGGCTATTGGCGTGCCACGCATCAGTGTCTCTCCCGAATGGCAAAGTGAATGAATGCGTTGATCATCAATACAATCAACATGCTGAACACCGCCACCGCGGAGGCATAGCCAAAGTAGTGCAGGTCGAAGCCCTGCTTATACATAAAGATGTTGGTCACCATGGTTGAGGTGCCAGGCCCGCCTTGCGTCATCACGTAGACCAGGTCGAAAGCCTTGAGGCTGGCAATCACCGTCAACAGCAGCGCAATACGCAGCTCCGGACGCAGCGAGGGCAGCGTAATCCGCATAAATTTCTGACGACGCGAGGAACCATCTAAATCGGCTGCCTCAAGCAGCGACGGATCCATGCGCTGCAAACCGGCCATAAACAGCACCAGGCAGAAGCCGAAGAAATACCAGGTCGCCACCAGCCCAACTGCTGGCAGCGCCCAGGTAAAATCGCCCAGCCAGGAGAGCGCCAACTGCGGTAAACCGATAGCGCGCAGAAACTGATCGATGGGGCCAAATGCCGGGTTGTACAACCAGCGCCACACCACGCCCAGCACCGCCATGGGCATGATATACGGCAGGAAAAAGAGGATGCGCAATACGCTACGCTCTTTGGCATTGCGCGTGTCATACAGGAAGCTGCACAGCAGCAGACCTACGCCAATCGGTAGCAGGGTGTAAAACAGCATCAGCAGCGCATTGTTGCCGAGTGCCACCCAGAACACCGGATCCTGGAACATGCGCATATAGTTGCTAATGCCCGTGAAAATCGGCCAGGAGGTGCCATCCCATTCGGTGAAACTGATGCCAAGCGATGCCAGCAGCGGCAGAAGTAAAAACACCGCGTATACCAGCACGGCGGGCAGAAGATAGAGCGCATTGCGCCAGGCAGATTTGTTCAGCATAACCTTACTCGCTTGCGGGCCTGTTCACGGCCCGGCGTGATTGCCGGGCCGGACGTCATCAGTGCTTCAGGGTTTTCAGGTAACGTTGGTAGTTGTTGTCGAAATTAATGACCATTTGATCCGGCGTCTGCCGTCCTGCCAGCAACAGCTGAACATTCTGATTCAACTCCGCGTTCATGGTCGGCGTGGCCCAGTCAAGATAATGGCCAAGACCATCATGATCGTTGAGGGTCACCCAAACTTGATAGGCTTCAGCCAGCAGTGGGTTGTCCGCTGGGATCTGGGCGTTTTTGCTGGTGCCCGCTGGCAGGAAGCCGACTTTCAACCAGCGGTTAGCCATCTCATCAGAGACGATGTAATCGATGAATTTGGCGGCCGCATCTTGCTGCTCTTTGGTTTTTGCGGTGCTGGTGATCGAGAACGCCAGGTCAGTCCCGCCGACCATCAATGCATGCTGCACCCCTTCACCCATCGGCATCGCGGCAAAGTGCAGATCTTTGTTGTCTTTAAACTGGCCGAGATACCAGGTTCCGCTCACCAGGAAAGCTGCCTGACCATTCTGGAACAGTGTGGCGGCATCATCATGCCCAATGCCTTCGAAACCCGGGAAGAAGTAGCCTTTGTCTTTCCAGCTCTTCATCATGGTCGCCGCTTTCACCAGCTTATCGTCTTTGAAAGTCCCGCCAACGTCGTAAATCAGATCGTCCAGCGCCTTGCGGTCTTTACTCTCTATTTGGGCTTCCCAAACGGTACTCAGCAACTGCTGCCCCATGTTGCCATCCAGCAGACCCAGCATCATCGGCGGCGTACCGGCTGCTTTCAGCTTCGCCATTGCAGCTTCCAGTTCCGGCAAGGTTTTAGGGACGGCCACACCCGCTTTATCTAACAACGCTTTGTTGTAGTAGAGCCCGACCATTTCCCCCAGGCTCGCCACGCCATACAGGTTACCGCTGCCAAAATCCTGCTTATCAGACCAGCGGTTACGTTTGAGAATCGAGTCCGGGAAACGTGTGGTCCAGCCGTAGGTCTTGGCGTAATCATCCATCGGCCACAGCAACTTATCTTTCACCAGCGATCCCATATCGCCACCGCCCTGATTGACCTGAGCGATTTGCGGGCCATCACCGGCGGTCAACGCCAGCTTGAGCGGGATGCGCGTATCTTCAAATGAGTGCACCGAGCGCTGAATCGTGATGCCCGGATTTTTTTGCTGGAACGCTTTAACCGCTTCATCCACCGCTTCGGTCTGCTGCGGATAGTTATAAATATCCCATTCATTCAGCGTCACCGCCTGGGCTGACACCATGGTTGCGCCGAGCACGATCCCGGCAGAAACCAGACGCGACAAGCTGCGCAGTGAGCTTTTCATACGGGACGAACGCTGGGTTGAATCACACATCATGCTCGGTTTCTCCAACAGATGACTGGCATCCCTTCATCTCGACACCTGCCGGTCCTGACAGGTTGATGCAGCTGCAATAACACCGTTAATTCATACTTACTTTATGAACAAAAGAAAGTCAAACATCGGCACTGTGGAATTTTTGCTCTGTGATACAGTGCAAAAAGTGAGAAGAAAAGCGGCTTAAACAGCAGAGAACCCTGTGGTTTCGTGCAGATATCGCACATTAAACGAGCATCCACCTTATGCATCAGCACAAACCACCAATACAATTAACCCACTGACATATCATATGAAAATTCTATAGTTATCGAGTTAATCACTGGGCCATACAGGGACAGGTAACGCGGATTACCGCATAGCGTGGGCGGATGCGGCTATCAAAGCTTCACAGGTCATAACCGTAAATTAGGGTTGATGCCTGCTTTGTGCGCCAGGTCAATTATTACACCTTGAAAACTAAGTCAGCTTTCTTTACCGTGAAATCTGTTCATCTCCTGACCATAGAGGCACCCCATGACCGCCGAAGGTGTTATTCGTCGCGCGAACGAGGCTGATTTTCCCGCCCTGTCGCATATTTGCTTAGAAACCGCCAACGCCGGAACCGACGCCACGGCGCTCTACTCCGACCCGGCGCTGCCCGGCCTGCGTTTTGTTATTCCGTACGCGCGCTTTGCACCTGAGTTTGCTTACGTACTGGAACAACAAGGTGAGGTGGTGGGCTATGCCGTCGCTGCACCCGACACGCGCGCCTTTGAGGCTGAGCTAAACGCATCGTGGTGGCCTCGCCTGCAACAGCAGTACCGCGATTACACGCCTCGCGCCCCACTGGACAGCAAAGTACTGGATGCGATCCACCAACCCGATGAGGCGGCAGAACAACTGGTGAGCCAGTGGCCAGCACATCTGCACATCAACCTGTTGCCCCCGGCACAGCAAGGTGGCTGGGGACGTAAATTGATTGAACAGTTGCTGCACGAGCTGCGGGCAGCAGGCGTACCCGGGGTTTACCTCGGCGTCAGCCTGCAAAACGAGAAAGTCTGTGGCTTTTATCAGCGCCTCGGCTTCACGCCGATTCTGCGCAGCAACGCCATCTACATGGGCCAACTACTCTGATTGAGGCACCGCATGACTAGCCTGCACCTGCAAAACGTGAAGAAGTCCTATGACCATGTCAACGTCATCCACGGCATCGATCTCACCATTAACAGCGGTGAGTTCGTGGTGTTTGTGGGCCCATCCGGCTGTGGTAAATCAACCCTGTTGCGCATGATTGCCGGGCTGGAAGAGATAAGTGACGGTAAGTTGCTGATTGAAGGTGCAGATATGACTCAGCAACCCGCCACTGAACGTGGGATTGCCATGGTGTTCCAGTCTTATGCTCTTTATCCCAACATGACGGTGCGCGGCAATCTGGCTTATCCGCTGGAAGTGATGAAGAAATCCAAAGCTGAGATTGAGCAGGCGATTAACAAGACGGCCGCGAGCCTACACCTGACAGAACTACTGGATCGCCTGCCGCGCGCCCTCTCTGGCGGTCAACGCCAGCGCGTCGCCATTGGTCGCGCCATTATTCGTCATCCGCGTATTTTCCTGTTCGATGAACCGTTGTCGAATCTGGATGCGGAGCTGCGTTTACAGATGCGCATTGAAATCGCGCGCCTGCATAGCTCGCTGGGTAACACCATGATTTATGTTACGCACGATCAGCTGGAAGCGATGACCCTAGCCGATCGCATCGTGGTGCTGCGCCAGGGCCGCATCGAGCAAGTGGGTGCGCCGATGGCGCTGTATCACGATCCTGATAACCTGTTCGTCGCCGGGTTTATCGGTTCACCGAAGATGAACTTCCTGCAGGCAGAAGTCGCGGCAGTTGCGCCTGGTGCGGTGCAGTTGCGTGTGCCCGCCTTGGGCATTCACTCGCTGACCATGAAGATTGATGCCGCTTGCCGCGAAGGGCAAAAGGTCACGCTTGGCGTGCGCCCGGAGCATTTTGCACCGGCCAGCCACGACGCTGAGGCCCTGAGCTTTAGCGCCGATTTGTCCTTTAGCGAGATGCTCGGGCACACCAATTACCTCTATCTTGATATTGGCGAAGAGAAGTTATTGGTCATTGAGGAGCGTAACGCGGCGGAGCATGAGATGGGCGAGCGTGTGAGTTATCAGATTTGCGCTGAGCGCGGCATGCTGTTTGATGAGCAGGGATTGCGGTTGCGTTAATATTCTCCGGTGCGCATGAATGCGCACCCTACGAAAACCGCCTACGATCGCCGTAGGGTTGCCATTTATGGCGATCTGAGACTAAACAACTTCCTCATCCGCCTTCGCCGCCAGTAAATCCAGTAACTTATTCACCGCGAATCCTGCCGCACCTTGCGCCCACATACGATTGGACTCAGTGAGAAACTGCAGCGGTGTCATGTGTGGCGTCAGCTTCAGACGGTAAGTCTGGAAACTCTGAGTGATGTGATCGAGCAAAATGCGCGATGCCATTTGCGGCTCCATCGCCAGATACACCACATCGGGATCGTACGCCACGGAAAGGTTTGCCAGGGATATGCCCAGATGCTGCCCTGCCTCCGCCAGTATGGTTAACACCTCAGGCGTGGGCTGCTGGTCCAGATCGCGTAGTGTCTGTGGCGCCGCCTCTTTCATCGTCACAGCCACGCGCTGCAAAATGGCCTGGGATGAGGCAACATCCTCCAGCAACCGTTCAGAGCCATCACCCAGCAGTGAGACGCCAATTTCTCCGGCTTTACCATGGCGACCGCGATAGAGTTGACGGTCAAGCAAGATCCCCGCACCGATACCTTTGCCGAATGTGGCAATCACCGCTGACTGCGCATGCCCCAACTGACCAAACACCAGCGCCGCCATCGCCAGCGCGTTGGCATCATTTTCAATAAATACCGGCAGCGAAAAACGCTCTTCCAACAGGCGTGCAATCGGTACATTGTTCCAGCCCAGCGCGCGGGATAACACGCAAACCCCGTTACTGGCATCCACCAGTCCGGAGAGCGCCAGGCCAATCGCGCCGACTTTTTTGCCTTCCACACCACGCAGAAACTTCGCCAGTGCATCACCCAGCTGTTTAGGCGTCATGGCGCCGGAAGGGATTTGCTGCTCGCCGATAATATTGCCGCTGAGATCGGTTAAGACAATGAGGTTACGTTCGGCGTTGAGCTGAATGCCGACCACGCTGGCGTGATCTGGATTCAAACCCAGCAGCGTTTTGGGTCGACCCATTGAAACGCGACGCAGCCCCAGCTCCTGCACAATGCCGCCGGAGAGCAGGCGATTCGTGGCCTGAGAAACCGTCGACATGCTCAGGCCGCTTCGCACTTTAAGATCGGATTGGCTGATCGGTGCATTTTCGACAATCAGTCGCAAGATGCGGGCAGTGACGTTGGGAGCGGTCATGGATCTCTTTATCTGCAAGTAAAGGGTTAAGCCGGTTGCTGACTGAACTGGCTCGCCAAACGTAACGCGCCGCTAAGCGCATCCTCCTGTGGCGGCACCAACTGAGCCACAATCGCGGCCGGCAGCCAGGGTTGAATCGGTACGGCTAAGCCGCCCATCAGCGCCAGCTTGCCATGGCTGCGGGCCAACAGCGGCTGCACCATCTGCTCAATCTCGGCTGCCGTTTGCTGCAGCAGTGCCACGGCGTGTTCATCGCCCTGCTGCGCAGTGGCGAAAATCTCTGGCACCACCCGGCCCCAGTCAGCGGGCGTTGCCTGCTGTGACCAAATGAGCATCTGTTCCGGGCTGTGTTGATGAAGTGCCATGATGCGTTCGGTCAACGGTGACGCGGGCACAATACCTTCCTGTGCCAGCAGCGCCAATCGCCGTGCGCGCCGTCCGAGAATCGCACCTGATCCGTCATCGGACAAGGCAAAACCCCAACCGCCCAGCAAGGTAAACTGTGTGCCATCCCAGGCGGCCCCCTGGCTGCCCGTACCGACAATAAACACCGCCCCCGGCGCACCGGCATGTGCGCCCGCGCAGGCGATCTCAACATCAGTAAACAAGTAACGTGCCTGTGAGCGTGGCTGCCAGCTCTGTAGGCGGGCGTGAACCGATGCCACATTCACACCCGCCAGCCCCGCCACTAGGGTGGTGCGATCACGTGCCTCAGCGGCTAAGCCAGCTTGCAGAAACAGCTCATCAATAACGTTTTCAACCGCCTGAATAGCCCCCTCAAACTGCGACCAGACATTGGCAGGCCCGCCTGTGGCTTCAGCCAGCACACGACCGGCGCTATCTGTCAGGCGTCCACGACAGTGCGTACCACCGCCATCAATTCCCAGCAAAAGTGATTGCACGCGTTTCCTCCTGCCTGCCGCACACGGCATGACGCTTATAGATGTGCGAAAGATAGGGGAAAAAAACTTAAATCGCAATCACAAATAAATACACATTCCCTATAGTTAATTAATTGTCATATAAAACATAAAGATAATTAAATTCCACAGTTTGAGATACGGGTTACGGATTGACATTAGTTTTTCTGGCGTAATAAGTTAACGGTCAGATTATCAGCAGCCTGATGGGTCGGGCAGCTAACAGGCAACGGGCTTCAGGGGTACAACATGAAAGTGGGTATTATTGGTCTGGGCTTTCGTCTTTCCCATGTGGTGAAAGAGTTCAACAAAGCCGACGCAGAGTTCTCCGTGGTGGGTTACGTCGATCCAGCGCCTGCTGGCTTGCCGAATCTTCACACCTTTGGCATAGATGCAGGCGTGGCATTCGACAGCGTAGATGCCCTGTTACAGCATGGCGGCTTTGACCTGCTGTTGGTGGGTTCGCCGAACTTCATGCACCTTGAACACATTCGTCAGGGGCTGGCTGCGGGATACACCGTCTTCACGGAAAAGCCGGTGGTGATCAATGAAGAGCAGACCATGGCGATGGCGCAGCTGGTGAACCAATATGGCCATGAGCGCATTCTGGTGGGACTGGTGCTGCGTTACTCCCCGCTCTATCACGATTTGCTGAACGCGCGTGATGAGCATCGTCTGGGCGAAATCACCTCCATTGAAGCCACTGAGCACATCAAGCCCTATCACGGTGCCTTCTTCCAGCGTGACTGGCGTCGTCTGGAGAAGTATGCCGGTCCTTACATTCTGGAAAAATGCTGCCACGATATCGATCTCTATCAGGGGTTAGTGGGTGAGCGCCCAATACGGGTGGCCAGTTTTGGCGGACGTAAAAACTTCACGCCACAGCATGCGCCTACCGGCGCGGTCACGCCGCAGTCGGAGGTGTATCACGTCAAACCTAGCGGCTGGTCGAGCACCGATGCGGTGTTTGATGGCGATGCGGATATTGTGGATTATCAAACCGCACTGATTGAGTACGCCAACGGCGCCACCCTCGCCTTCCACGCCAACCTCAACGTCCCGGATGAGTTCCGCCGCTTCTGCGTCATGGGCACTGATGGCATGGCTGAGGGGGATTTTGTGCGTAACTACTTCCGCGTACACAACGCCCGCACTGGCGAACGCGAAGTGGATACCACCTACAGTGGCAATGCCTATGATGGCCACTACGGTGCCGATGCGCTGATGGCAGAAGAGATCGTCAAACACATTAAACAGGGCACCCCGCTGAAAGTCTCAGTCGTGGATGCCCTGGAGGCGGGTCTCACTGCGATTAAAATCGATGAAGCGCGAAAATCGAAAACCGTGGTGGACATGACAGAGAGCTGGAAACAATTTGACGCCAGCCTGGGGAAAACCGCGACCGTTTAATCAGCGCGAGTATTGGTGGGCAGCGACGGGCGGCCAGAGGGCCGCACCTTACCAATCGCATCCTATAGACCGCAGAGGGTAAAGCTGTCGGGCGCACTTTGGTGCGCCCGACAGCTTTAAACGGTTTCATTCTCCAGCTTCTGCCGTTTACGCAGGTGCGGGAAAATTGTCATCCATACCGCCACCACCACCAGCGTGCCGATACCGCCGAGCGCTGCCGCTGGCACCGCCCCCATCCAAGCCGCCAACATGCCTGATTCAAACTCGCCCAGTTGGTTTGAGGTATTAATGAAGATGGCATTGACCGCGTTAACACGTCCACGCATGTCATCTGGCGTATCCAACTGCACCAGCGCCCCACGGATCACCATACTTACCATATCGAAGCCGCCGAGTGCCGCCAGCGCCAGCAGCGACAGCCACAGTTGGGTAGAGAGCGCAAACACCAGTGTCGCGACGCCAAAACCGGCAACCGAGCCGAACATGATCATGCCGACGTGCTTTTCCAGTTTATGACGGCTCAACCATACGCCCACCAGCAGTGCGCCGACAGAAGGTGCACCGCGCAGCATGCCCAATCCCCAAGGCCCGGTATGCAGGATGTCTTGGGCAAAAATAGGCAGCAGTGCAGTTGCTCCACCGAGCAATACGGCAAACAGGTCGAGGGAAATGACCCCGAGCACATTCTTACGCTCGCGAATAAACCGTACACCCGCAAACATATTGGTGAGGTTCATCGGCATACGCACCTGCGGTGGGCGCTCGTACCGCAATCGACTGACCAGCACGAGAGAAATCAGGTAGAACAATGCCGCGACGCCATACACCACATCGGGGCCCGCAACATACAGCAGACCACCGAGTGTCGGACCGATAATTACCGCCGCCTGACCGCCAACGGAGCTGGCGGCCATCGCTCGCGCCAGAATCGACGGCGGTACCAGCGCTGGCAGCATAGAGGTAATAGAAGGCCACTCAAGGGCTTTAGCAACGGAGATCAGAAACACCAGTCCCCAAATTTCGATTTTGTCCGCCCAGTGCAGTAGCGTCAGCACCACCAGTCCCAACAAGGCCAGACACTCAATCAACTGTCCCAACAAGACAATGCGACGACGATCAAACTGGTCAGCCAAATGGCCTGCAGGCAGAGCCAATAGCACAGAAGGTAAGAATTGCATCAGCCCGATCATGCCAAGCGCCATTGCACTGTGGGTGATGGCATAGATTTGCCAGCTGACCGCAACGGAGAACATCTGAAAACCAAACGATGAACAGGTGCGTGCCAACCAGAAGGCGACAAACGACCTGTGCCGCAACAGCGAATCTTCTGCTGCGGATACCTGTGAACCCATAGTTTTTATCCCATCCTCAATCACTGTTCCGGCTGGCGTCATTGCACCAACCTGGTGAAAAGCCCTTAGCTGGCTCTCTTTATGTTTTTCCGGCCACAGAGTGCGGCATCTTGCAGGTACAGGCAATGGCTAGCCGTGCGCTTTAAAAACAGTTGCTTATCTTAAATTCTGCTAAGCATAGAGTTCTGAATATTAGCAGGCTGATTGTTTTCAACCGAAAATATCCAAATCATTCCGAAAGTTCCAATAACTATTTAATTATTACCGCTTCGCTGGCGATCATCTCTTTATCAGAGACAGCTAAAAAACGTGATCTTTTCAAACAAATCAGTCTATATTGGAAGTGTAAAGATCACAGCAGTCTTGCCGTCCTTATAATAATTAAGACGCTCCAATTAATTAATTTATTCGCAGAGATAAATGGAAAACAGTTCATACAATCCTTATGTTACTGAGCGTATCCGTCGCTTCGACGGCGTACTGACCGGTGTCTGTTATTCAGCACCCTTTATGCATTGTGAACAGGAAAGCCCGAGATTACTTAATGGATGCAACATAATTTCACTGCATAATCAGTTGCCCGATACGCCTGAATTAATAATCATCCCTTTAGCGGGAAATATACTGACGCGCTTTTTACAGGCACCGGAAATTTATTCCAGCCTGCAGTCAGAGAATGTGCGTCTGGCAATCAACTATACCGGTTTACTTCAGCAGGATAAGGCCTTGCGGGAAGCGGCTCAGCATTTTTCTTTCTGGCTTTATGATTTGGCGCCACCGGGTACTTGCTGGAAGAATATTGCTTCATTTCCCTTTAGTGGAATAGTTCTGACTGATGAATTCTTCAACGATAATTATCTCAAGTTTAGCTTTCCATTTCTGCTTGGCTCCTGCCGGGAAAGAGAAGCAGACGTGATATTACGCACGCCGCAGCTATCCCTGCCGCTGGCGAAGTATGAAGATTTACAGCTTTCTGGCTGGCAGGAACAACGCACCAGCAGCGTCCTGATTGAAGTGTAAACGGTTACACAAAACTCCGCACCTTGGCGTTATGGCCCGATCTCTTCGGGGATAACGCTTTAATCTCCTCATAAAATGTCGCACTACTACCATTCCAGAAGTGCAAAGCACTAAAAAAATCAAACCCGTTAACGTTTTTAAGATAAAATTTAACGCAAAGGGATCATCTGGCGTCATGGAAGTGCGCCGATCGTACATCTTAAGTCACTTCGTACTCTATGTCGGAAAACAACCCAATGCGTTGTTTTCTTTTAAGTTTATGGCAAAGAAAGAGGTTAATATTATGGGGAAAGCTTCCTCATCTTTTGGCGTGATTCGTTTCCTGACAGTGCTGTTCGCACTGCTCACGGGCGCATTTATGCTGGTTGGCGGCGTTTGGTTAGCCGCCATTGGAGGTTCCTGGTACTACGTTATTGGCGGTGTGATTATGTTGATCACCGCTGTTCTGCTGTGGCGCCGTAGCGGCGCAGCGATCATGCTGTATGCCTTACTGCTGTTGGCTACGCTGGTGTGGGGTGTCTGGGAAGTCGGTTTCGACTTCTGGGCGCTGGCACCACGTACCGATGTGCTGGTGATCTTCGGCATCTGGTTGATTCTGCCGTTTGTCTATCGCGGCCTGAACCATGCGGGTAAAGGTGCTCTCGGTCTGATGGCCGTTGCATTGATTGCCAGCGTACTGGTTCTGGCGTGGGCGGTATTCCACGATCCGCAGGAGCTGAATGGTGAAATCCCTGCGGCGGCGGATAATGCCCCGCAAGCGCAGCCATTAAGCAACATCAAGGATGCAGACTGGCCAGCCTATGCGCGTGACCAGCAAGGCACCCGCTTCTCACCACTGAAGCAAATCAACAGCGGCAACGTGAAGGATCTGCAGGTGGCCTGGCAGTTCCAGACAGGCGATCTCAAGACCCCGAACGATCCGGGTGAAATCACCGACGAAGTGACGCCGATTAAAATCCGCGACACCTTGTATCTGTGCTCACCGCACCAGATTCTGTTTGCGCTGGATGCGACCACCGGTAAGCAGAAATGGAAATTCGATCCGGGCTTGAAGCCGAATCCAACTTTCCAGCACGTCACCTGCCGTGGTGTTTCTTATCATGAAATGCCTGCTGCCGCTGATGCAGCTAACACCCAGCCTGCGCTGTGCTCGCGCCGTATTTACCTGCCGGTAAACGACGGTCGTCTGTTCGCGCTGGATGCCGAAACCGGTGAGCGTTGCCCATCATTCGGTAACAACGGTGAGCTGGATCTGCAGCACAAACAGCCGGTGCTGACCCCAGGTCAATATGAGCCGACTTCCCCACCGATCATCACTGATACCACTATCGTGATTGCCGGTGCGGTCACCGATAACTACTCAACCCGTGAGCCGTCAGGCGCCATCCGTGGCTTTGACGTCAACACCGGTAAACTGCTGTGGGTGTTTGATCCGGGCGCGAAAGATCCTAACGCGATTCCAGATGACGAACACAGCTTCACCATGAACTCGCCTAACTCTTGGGCTCCGGCTGTGTACGATCCAAAACTGGATACCGTTTACCTGCCGATGGGCGTTTCCACTCCAGATATCTGGGGCGGCAACCGTACGCCTGATCAAGAGCGTTATGCGAGCAGCGTGCTGGCCCTGAATGCCACTACCGGTAAGCTGGTGTGGTCATATCAGACGGTGCACCACGATCTGTGGGATATGGACCTGCCGTCACAGCCGACGCTGGCCGATATCACCGACAAAGATGGCAACACCGTACCGGTGATTTATGCCCCGGCGAAAACCGGTAACATCTTTGTTCTGGATCGCCGTACCGGTAAGCCTGTAGTGCCAGCACCAGAGACGCCAGTGCCACAAGGTGCTGCGAAAGGTGACCACGTTTCTCCTACTCAGCCGTACTCCGAACTGACCTTCCGTCCAAAAAACAATCTGACGGACAAGGACATGTGGGGCGCAACCCTGTACGACCAGCTGGTGTGCCGCGTGATCTTCAAGCGCCTGCGCTATGAAGGTCCGTTCACGCCACCGTCTGAGCAGGGTACCCTGGTATTCCCAGGTAACCTCGGCATGTTTGAGTGGGGCGGTATCGCGGTTGATCCACATCGTCAGATCGCGATTGCTAACCCAATGGCACTGCCGTTTGTCTCTAAACTGGTGCCACGCGGTCCGGGTAACCCGATCGAACCCCCAGCTGACGACAAAGGTGGTTCAGGTACCGAAACCGGTATCCAGCCACAGTATGGCGTGCCTTATGGTGTGGAGCTGAATCCGTTCCTGTCTCCGTTCGGTCTGCCGTGTAAACAGCCAGCATGGGGCTATGTCTCTGCTGTTGACCTGAAAACCAACGAAACCGTGTGGAAGAAACGTATCGGTACCGTTCGCGACAGCGCACCGGTTCCAGTGCCGTTCAAGATGGGTATGCCAATGCTGGGCGGCCCAATCACCACCGCCGGTAACGTGTTCTTCATTGGTGCGACTGCCGATAACTATCTGCGCGCGTTCGACACCAACACCGGGGAAATGCTGTGGCAAGCACGTCTGCCAGCCGGTGGCCAGGCAACACCGATGACCTATGAAGTGGATGGCAAGCAGTATGTTGTCATCGCGGCAGGTGGTCACGGTTCGTTTGGGACTAAGCTGGGCGATTATGTGATTGCTTATGCACTGCCAGATGCGAAGTAAGCCTCTGGGTTAAATGAAAAAGGCGGGCTGAGAGGCCCGCCTTTTTATTTCCAGATCGCCATAAATAGCGACCCTACGGCTTTTTTAATACCCGTGCATTTAACAATGCGCATAGCGCCATGATCACACAGGTCGCCAGAAACACGGGCTGCATGCCGAATGCGCCGCCGACAAATCCACCAAACAGCGGTCCCGACACCTGGCCGACATATTGAGCCGAAGTCGAATAGCCCAGCATTTTCCCCACCTGCCCTTGCGGCACGTTATGGCGAATCAACGCCGTCACACAGGGCATCAACCCGCCCAGCGCCATCCCCATCAGGAAACGCAATACCACCAGTTGCCAGGCTTGGGTAATAAACGCCTGGGGAATCAGCAGCACGGCACAGGCAATCAGGCCGTAAACCAACACCCGTCCATGCCCAACCCGATCCGCCAGTCGGCCCAAACGCGGTGCAGAGAGAATGCTGCCCAATGCGGCGGCCGCCATGACCACACCCGCCGTGACCGTAATGGCATGTTCACCCTGGACAAACTGGCCGATATACAGCGTGATAATCGGTTCAATCGACATGTTGGCGAAAATCAGCAACATGCCTGATAACCACATCAGCCTGACCACCGGCAGATTAATCGATTTATCTTCCTCAATATTGCTCTGCGCCGCTTTTTTACTGGCTTGACGCGGTGCTTCTTTTAACAAAAAGGTGGTGGCAAGGAAGGCGAGGAAAATCACCGCACCGGTTAGCCAGAAGGTATGACGAATCCCGATCAGGGGTGGCAGTATCCCGCCCAGCAGCGGCCCCACCACGTTGCCCGCCATAATGCCGGATGAGAGCACACCCAGCGCCCAGCCGGTCTGCTCTTTAGGTGTTTGTGACGCGACCAGAATGGTTGAGCCTGAGGCATAGCCACCCAATAAACCGGCTAACAAGCGCAACGCCACCAGCTGCCACGGCGCGGTTGCCATACCAATCAGTGACATGGCAATCGCCATCCCAAGGCTGGCACGAATCAACATCAACTTACGGCCATAGCGATCGGCCAACTTACCCCACCATGGTGTAGTGAGCGCCGCGCTCAGGAAGGTGGCGCCATAAGCGGCCCCAGACCAACGGGCAATCGCGGCAGGTTCCTGCACGCCAAGCTGCTGCACGTAGATCGGTAAAAAGGGTAACAGTAACGTCATCGCCACGATGGTACTGAACGAACCCAGTACGCAGACACATAAGTTACGCTTCCAGTGTTGCTGCTCAGGCGCTAACACGGTTGAAGAGGACGACATAGTGATTTCCCTGTTTTTTGCTTTTTTAGCAGGCTAACAGCGCTGAAGCTTAGAAAACAGGGTGAGAGGGATATTTGCCAACCAGCGCTGCATTGTTGCCAGATAACAACAATCAACCTTCACCTAATGTATTGATGAGTGCATCACACAGCAGCGTGACCGGCGATGAAGGCTGTGGCTGCTCTTTGAGCAGTAAATAACTGTGCAAGCGATCCATCTGCCACTCTGGTAACACCTGCTGAATCTCCCCACGCCCTAACGCCTCTTGCGTCATGTACGCGGGCAGATAAGCGATGCCCGTACCCGCCAGCGCCGCATTCAGCAGCGCCATGCTGTTGTTGGCGCGAAAGCGGCTATGCACATCCAGCGCCAGTCGCTGTTTGTCGCGTCGAAACGGCAGTGCAGCGGTATGCGCCGGACCGTGAAACAGCAGCAAATCATGGCGTGTCAGGCGCTCAGGGTGATCGATGGCAGGATGCGCCGCCAGATAATCGGGCGTGGCATACAACCCCCACTCAATCGTGCTTAATTCCCGAAAATTGGCCACTTCCGGCGGCCGGGCGCGGATCACAATCGCCACATCTGCACTGGGTTGTGGATCGTCACTGGTGGTGAGTTCAAGGTCGACGTTGATGTGAATATGACGGCGGATAAAGTCATTCAGAGTAGGCACCACACACTGGCAACCAAAGGTGATGGGCGCCTGCAAGCGCACATTCCCGGCGGGCAGTTGATGCACCTGCTGCACAAAGGCATCGGCACGGTGCATCTCTTCCAGCATGCGAGTACAGAACGGATAATAAGCCTGCCCCAACTCGGTCAGCACCACCTTGCGCGTGGTGCGCTGCAGCAGTTTGATGCCGAGCCGCACTTCCAGCCGGGCAATCTCACGGCTGACATGCGATTTAGAGATACCCAAAGTTCGCGCAGCTTCACTGAAACTTTGCCGCTCTACAACGCGCGCAAACAGCATCATAGCGGTGAGATTATCGCTGTTGTCCATGTTCTCAGGCAGGTGAAAAAAGTGAGAACTGAAGATTAAAAGTAAACGACAAAATTAGCACCGAATTTCATCACTGCACTTATTCGTAGCGGCACGATTTATCGCGCATAGCAGAGGCTAAAGTGCCGCTTAAAGACGCGCAACGAGTTGCGCCGCTACGAAGACTGCACTGAGAAAATAGCTTGAGCTTGTCTCAACTGGCCACCGCCAACGGGAATAACAAACGTTCCTGTTCAACGCGACGCTGGCGGCGTAACTGGCCCGGCGTGACGCTAAAATAATTTTTAAAGGTGCGGGTGTAGGCCTGTTGGGTATCAAACCCGTAGCTCATCGCCACCTGTAAAATCGCTTCATCACTGTTAATCAGCGTGAGCGCTGACTCAGTCAACCGGCGCTGGCGAATGTACTCTGCCAGAGAGAAGCCCGTGTGTTGACGGAACAGACGTTGTAGATGCCAGCGGGAGTATCCCGAGCGGCGTGCTACTTCATCCAGATGCAGATCGTGACCTAAGTTGTCTTCTATCCAGTCCAGCAAACTACGGATAAATTCGCTCTGATTCATGGGAACCTCCTGCTTCGACAATATGTCCAGTGCAGTCACTGTAGCGCGTTAAATTTATCCCTTAATTAGCAGAAAATTAGCGCAGAATTAGCAAGGAGGGAAAGCAGTGTAATTATCTACTAAGAATCCGAAGGTAAACTGCGTTCATCAGTCTGGGAGAACACTATGCGCGTGCTGCTGGTAGAAGATGATGAAATGATTGGCGCCAACTTGCAGCAGGCGCTGGAAGCGGCGGGCTGGTCAGTGGACTGGGTGCGCGATGGCGTGTATGCCACCAATGCCTGGTCTGAGGGCGGCTATACCTGCGTATTGCTTGATTTAGGCTTGCCGCGTGAAGACGGCATCCACGTTTTAAAACGTGCGCGTAGTCGTGGCGATATGACGCCGGTACTGGTCCTGACTGCGCGTGACACCGTACAACAGCGAATTCAAGGCCTCGACAGCGGTGCTGATGACTATTTGCTCAAACCCTTTGATTTGCAAGAGGTACTGGCGCGCATGCGTGCAATCACCCGACGTCGTCACGGTGCGGCGGATTCCCTGTTAGGTAGCGGCGATGTGCAGCTGGATATGATGACGCGCGAGGTATTGTATAAAGGCCAGCGCGAACAACTCACCGCCCGTGAATATGCGTTGCTGTATGCACTGCTGGAACGTCCCGGCGCGATTTTATCGCGCGAACAATTAGAAAACCGCATCTATGGCTGGGGAGAAGAAGTCACCAGTAACGCCGTTGATGTGCTGATCCACGGCATGCGCCGCAAGCTTGATAACGAAGTGATTCGTAACGTACGCGGCCTGGGCTGGCGAGTACCGGCAATATGAAACCTTTCACCTTTATGCGCTCCTTGCGTAACAAATTGCTGGTCACCCTGGTGCTGTTGCATCTGGCGATGATTGGCGGCGTCACCTGGTATTTCTACCACTGCTACGGCGACATGATGGGCACCATGAAGGACGATCAACTCGCGAAGATCGCCGATGCCTGGTCCTCCAGCCAACGCATGCCCGCACTGATGCCAATGGTGGTTCAGCAAGAGAAACTGAAAAGCACCTATATCGTTCAACTTTGGGACGCCAACAATCATCTGCGCGCCAGCTCCTGGCCTGCGTTACAGGCACCGCTCCAGCCTAAAAAAGGCTGGTCAGATTTGAAAGTGGGCGACTGCGGCGATGACTGTGAATGGCGTGTCTATACGCGCCCCGGTGAGCTGGGCAGTGAAATTGGCAATATTCAGGTGTTACATAACATTGGCTACATGAAGAGCTTGATGGTGAAGCGGGTACTTTCCGCCATCATTCCGTTGATGCTAATGATGCCACTCTCGCTGCTGGTGATATGGTTGGTGGTGCGCGCGATTACCCGAGATTTGCGCGTGGCGTCGCGGCAAATTGCCGCGCAGGAAACGCTGCACCCTCACGCGGTTTCACCCAACAGCCTGCCCGATGAGGTTTTGCCGCTGGTCGCGGCCTATAATTCGCTACTGGATAAACTGCGTGCGGCCTGGTCTTCACAGCGTCAGTTCCTGGAAGATGCCGCACATGAGTTACGCACGCCGGTGACCGCCGTCACTCTCCAACTGGAAAATCTGCGTCAGCATATTCAACCGGGCGAGGCCAGCCGACAGTTTGACCAGTTGGAAGCGGGCGTCACACGCACGCGCCATTTGGTGACGCAACTGCTCAACATCTCGCGGCAGGAAGATCAGTCGGTGGTGGCTTCCGTCGAGACCATCGACATCGACGATCTGCTCAAAGAGAGTATTGAACAACTGATGGTGGTGGCAGACAAACGCGGGATTGATATTGGCTTTAACGGCACGACGCATTACCGCCTGCACGCCAGCCGCTCCGATTTGCGCAGCCTGTTCGATAACCTGATAGGCAATGCCATGCTGCACACGCCAGAGGGTAGCCTGGTGGATGTGCTGTTACATCGCGTGGGCAATCACACCGTGGTGGATATCGTTGATAATGGTCCAGGCATGCCGGAATCCTTTATTGAACGCGCCTTTGACCGCTTTACGCGCTCGCCGGATGTGCAGGCACAGGGCAGCGGCCTGGGGCTGTCCATTGTTCGTAGCGTGGCGCAGAAGCATCAAATGCAGGTGGCGCTGTCCAACTGTCATAATTCGCAAGGCGAGATTTCTGGCTTGCAGGTACGTGTGACCTTGCCTTAATTCGGCGGTTGCTGACGTTTTCGGTAGAGCGCGGTCTTCAGGCCGCGCGATAAATCGCGCCACTACCTCCTTTTTAAACATCCCATCAAATTACCGCTGTACGCGACAACGTAATCGGTTGCGGGGTTCCGTTCGCAACACGCCTTTTTTGTGATCATAGTCACATTTCAGATGAATCAAAATGCAACACATTTTGACAAACGTGATCAAAATCTATTTCCTATCGCTCTGTTACAGGCACATTACGCGCACTTGAAAATTCGGCGATTCAGACCGTTTAAAACAACACACTACCCATCCCCTGGGATCGATTTGACACGATCGCGGCGCATTCGCGGTGATCACAAGCATGTGGATAACAATAATGAAATTTAAAGCATTGATAGCAGGGGCCTTACTGGCCAGCAGCTGGACCGGCGCGGCACAAGCGGCAGACAGCGATCCGCAGTATCTTTCAGACTGGTGGCACCAGAGCGTCAACGTGGTGGGCAGTTACCACACGCGCTTCGGACCTCAGTTCAATAACGATGTGTATCTTGAATACGAAGCCTTTGCCAAAAAGGACTGGTTCGATTTCTACGGCTATGCCGACCTGACCAACTTCTTTGGTGCAGGCAACAGCAACGCTAACGGCATTTTCGACCACGGTTCGCCGCTGTTCATGGAAATTGAGCCGCGTTTCTCTATCGATAAACTGACCGGCACCAGTCTGGCATTTGGTCCGTTTAAAGAGTGGTACTTCGCGAACAACTATATCTATGACATGGGTCGCAACGCTTCACAGCGTCAAAACACCTGGTACATGGGTCTGGGTACCGACATTGATACCCACAGCGATATCGGTCTGTCCCTGAACGTGTATGCCAAATACCAGTGGCAGAACTATGGTGCGGCGAACGAAAACAGCTGGGATGGTTATCGCTTCAAGGTGAAATACTTTGTGCCGATTACCGATCTGTGGGGCGGTAAGCTGAGCTATATCGGCTTCACCAACTTCGACTGGGGCTCTGATCTGCGTGACGAAACCGGTCCATCACGCACCAGCAACTCGATCGCCTCTAGCCACATCCTGTCGCTGAACTACGATCACTGGCACGTTTCCACCGTGGCGCGTTATTTCCATAACGGCGGACAGTGGGCGGATGGTCAAGAGCTGAACTTCGGCAACGGTCCGTTTGAAGTGAAATCAACCGGCTGGGGTTACTACTTGGTGGTGGGTTACAACTTCTGATTGCAAAAACCGGGTCGCCATAAATGGCGACCCTACAAGCATTTATACGGTTTTTCGTAGGGTGCGCATTTATGCGCAGCTGGTAACATACGCGCAATGAATTGTGCCGCCACGCATCTCAACAACACCTGTCAAATCTGCGGTTTATAGGCATTCACCATCCAGGGCACGCCGAACTTATCGGTGAACATGCCAAAGCCGTGCGCCCAAAAGGTCGGTTCCCACTTTTTCGTCACCTCTCCGCCTGCCGATAACGCATCAAACCACCGCTTGCCTTGTGCCTCATCCGGCGTTGATAAGCTCACGGAAAATCCTGCGTAATTCGCCTGCGGCGCACCATCGCTCATCATCAGTTCGCCCTGCCCGATCCGCAGGTGCGCGTGCATTATCTGTTCGGGTGAGAACGTCATGCCAGATGGGCAGCCTTCATCTTCGACAGTTGTTTCGTCCGGCATATCGCCAAAGGTCATTTTGAACAGCAGTTCACCGTCGGTCGCGTCAAGATAGAAGGCGATCGCCTCTTCGCAGCGGCCGTTGTAAAACACATAGGGAGTAATTTGCATGGTCAGTTCTCCAGAATTGGAACGTCCAGTGCAAGTGTAGTGCGCAATTTTTAATCAGATGGGAGCCAGGCCGCACTCTTACCTTTGTTGACAGTAGCGCCGGAATAATTGGGCCATATAAGCACTCATCGGCGTCAGCGCGGTGTCTTTTCGTTGAATCAAATAGAACGTGGCTCTCGGCAGCGGATCGTCAAGATCGAGAGCAATTAACTGCCCGCCGTGGGTAGGATCTTCAATCACATCGCGCGAGATAATACTGACGAAATCGCTCTTCGCCACCAGACTGGTACAGGCCATAAAGGTCTCACAGGTGACGACGATCTTCGGTGCCATGCCGCGCTCACCAAACAAATCGTGCAACAGCCGGTAATAGCTGCCTTGCGGCGTCGGCATGGTCCAGTCACAGTGCTGCAATTCCGTGAGTGATCGCGCATGGGCCATGGGATGCCCTTTGCGCATCACCACCTGATAGTCTCGCTGCATCAAGCGTTCAAAAATCAGTTCCTGATCCAGATGGTGTTGATCGTAGGTATTGATGGTGAAATCCAGTGCGCCCTGTCGCAGTTCATGCACCATCGACACCAGTTGTCCCTCAACAATGCGCACCTTCACCAGCGGATATTCACGATGAAACTGAGTGATCACCTGCGGCATGATGGTACGCGCGATACTGCCGCCTACACCAATATTGACCCGGCCACCGGCCAGTCCCAGGCGTTGCTGAATATCCTCCTGCGCCACACGCAGCTCTTCCAGCACCAGACTGGCATGTCGAAAAAAGTTATCACCGATGTCAGTCAGCGTGACGCCTTGCTGACGCCGTTCGAACAGGCGCGCACCGAGCGCCAGCTCTAGTTCCTGGATCGCTTTGGTCAGTGCAGGCTGCGATAGCCCCGATAAGCGGCTCGCCGCCCGAATACTGCCCTGGCGCGCCACATCGACAAAGGCACGCAGCTGATGAAGTTTGAGGTTGGCAGGCATGATTTTTGTGATAACCGTTGTTTATCAGTGACAAGATATTCGCATCTTATGCGCACCAATACCATTGTGTAGATTCGGGTTAATGCATAAAAAACCAACACAAAGGATATGCCGATGAAAACCCTCTCCGACCTCGTCAACGCGCGGATACCACAGATGCAAATCTGGCGTCGCGATCTGCACCATTTTGCCGAATCGGGCTGGCTGGAGTTCCGTACCGCGACCTTAGTCGCTGAAGAGCTGCATCGCCTTGGTTATCAGCTGAAGCTGGGCCGTGAAGTGATCGATGCTGATGCGCGTATGGGCTTACCCTCTGACGAAGTGCTGGCGCAGCAAGAAGCCCGCGCGTTAGAGCAAGGTGCACTGCCGCAGTGGATCTCCCATTTCTCTGGCGGTTTCTGTGGCGTTGTCGCCACGCTGGAAACCGGTCGTCCCGGCCCGGTAATGGGCTTCCGGGTCGATATGGATGCACTGGACCAGAACGAAAGCCGTGATGCCGACCATATCCCGACCCGCGAGGGTTTTGCCTCCTGCAATGCTGGCATGATGCATGCCTGCGGTCACGACGGGCACACCACCATCGGACTGGCGCTGGCGGGCGTGTTGATGGAGATGAAAGATCAGCTTAGCGGCACCATTAAGATCATCTTCCAACCCGCCGAAGAAGGCGTGCGCGGTGCGAAAGCGATGGTCGCTGCAGGCGTGGTGGATGATGTGGATCTGTTTACCGCCATCCACCTCGGCACAGGTGTGCCCGCAGGCGAAATCGTTTGCGGCAGTGATAGCTTCCTCGCCACCACCAAACTGGATGTGAGTTTTACCGGCGTCGGCGCACATGCAGGCGGTAAACCAGAAGAGGGCCGTAATGCCCTGCTCGCCGCCGCACAGGCTACGCTGGCATTGCATAATCTGCCGCAACACAGCGGCGGCGTGGCGCGCGTTAACGTCGGCGTATTGCAGGCGGGCACCGGCCGTAACGTGGTACCGGATTGCGCACTGATGAAAGTGGAAACCCGTGGCGTCAGCAATCAGGTTAACGACGATATCTATCAGCAGGCCTTGCGCGTCATCGCTGGCGCAGCGGCGATGTATGGCGTTGAGTACGATATCAAACTGATGGGCGGCGCTCGCAGCTGTACGCCGAGCCAGCCGTGGGTGGATTTCATCCACCAGCAGGCCGATGCGATGGGCATTTTCACCTCGGTCATTGATACCAAACAGCAAGCGGCGGGTTCAGAGGATGCTACCTACATGCTGGAGCGCGTGCAGCAGCGCGGCGGCCACTCTTCGTATGTGATCTTCGGCTGCGATCTGGCAGCAGGTCATCACAACGCCAAATTCGATTTTGATGAAGCGATCATGGCCACTGCAGTGCAAACACTGGCCACCGTGGCGCTGAACCAGGCGCAGTTTGGAGGACAACGATGAGCCACCACGACTTTATCGATCACTACATCAACGAGAACCAGCCGCGCTTTACTGCGCTCAGCGATGCCATCTGGGATGTACCAGAAACCCGCTTTGAAGAAACGCAATCTGCCGCCATTCTGGCCGATGCGCTGGAGCAGGAAGGTTTTCGCGTTGAACGCGGCGTCGGCAATATCGATACCGCTTTTATCGCCAGCATTGGCAGCGGCAAGCCGGTGATTGCGATTCTGGGTGAGTTTGATGCACTGGCCGGTTTAAGCCAGCAATCGGGCTGCGCCACGCCACAACCGCTGGTCGAGAACGGTAACGGACACGGCTGCGGGCACAATTTATTAGGCACCGCCGGACTGGCTGCCGCCTTCGCCATCAAAGCCTGGTGGGCGCAGAACAGTCAACGCGGCACATTGCGTTTTTATGGTTGTCCGGGCGAAGAAGGCGGTTCCGGCAAAACCTTTATGGTGCGTGAAGGGCTGTTTGATGATGTCGATGCGGCTGTCACCTGGCATCCTGAAGGGTTCAGCGGCATGTTCAACCTCAGTACCCTTGCCAACATTCAGGCCGCGTTTCACTTCAAGGGCGTCGCCGCGCACGCAGCTAACTCCCCGCATCTGGGCCGCAGCGCCTTAGATGCCGTCACCCTGATGAATACCGGTGCCAACTTCTTACGCGAGCACATCGTGCAGGAAGCCCGCGTGCACTACGCCGTAACCAATACCGGCGGCGTCTCTCCCAATGTGGTGCAGGCCGATGCCGAAGTGCTGTATCTGATTCGCGCACCGGAACTCGACCAGGCCCAGGATATCTATCAGCGTGTGATCAACATCGCCAAAGGCGCGGCCCTGATGACGGACACCACCATGACGGTGCGATTCGACAAAGCCTGCTCCAACTATGTGCCCAATCGTGCGTTGGAAGCGGTCATGGAGCGCAATTTGCATCAGTTTGGCCTGCCAGCTTACAGCGCGGATGAGCAGCAGTTTGCCGCCGAGATCCGTGCCACGCTAACCAAAGACGATCTGCGCAATGCGCGCCTGAATGCAGCACGCACCGGCGGTGAAGCGGGCGTGGCGTGGACAGAGGCGCTGGGTGACAAGATTTTGATGGATGAGGTGGCGCCGTACGCCGTCACGCGCGAGCTGCTGTACGGCTCAACCGATGTCGGCGATGTCAGCTGGGTCACGCCGACGGCACAGTGCTTCGCGCCCTGTTTTGCCTTCGGTACCCCGCTGCATACCTGGCAACTGGTGGCGCAGGGCCGCACCTCGCTGGGTCACAAAGGCATGTGTCTGGCCGCCAAAGTGATGGCCGCCACCGCGCTGACCTTGTTGCAGGATGAGGACGCGCTGGCACGCTGTAAAGAAGAGTTCCAGCGTGTACGCCGCGAACAGCCCTATGTTTGCCCAATACCGGCAGACGTCACACCATCGAAGTTGTCATCCTGAAATAAACGCGGTGCTCCGACTAAGTGCGCATAAATGCGCACACGACGGGGCTTAGGCGCAGTTGTAAGGTTTACCACAGTTGTAGGGGGCGCCTTTATGCGCCCAGAAATATCTAAAACACTATAAAAATGACAGCCCCAACGCGGGCATGCAAATACAACAAGACGACTAATGAGGCAAAGCTGATGGAAGTGACTACGGAGAACCGCAGCCCAGGGAAGCTGTTTAGCTGGATAGAGCGCATCGGCAATAAAGTGCCGAACCCATTCTTACTGTTTGTTTATCTGATCGTGGTATTGATGGTGGCCACCGCCATTATCAGCGCCTTTGATCTGGCGGTGAAAAATCCCACTAACGGCGAGCTGGTACGCGTCAATAACCTGCTGAGCGTAGCGGGAATCCAGTGGATCCTGCCGAACATCATCAAAAACTTCAGTGGCTTTACGCCACTCGGCTCGATTCTGGCGTTAGTGATTGGTGCAGGTCTGGCCGAGAAAGTCGGCCTACTGCAATCGCTGATGGTGAAAATGGCCTCACGCGTGAGCCGTCGATACGCCAGTTATATGGTGCTGTTCATTGCCTTCTTCAGCCATATCTCATCGGATGCGGCGCTGGTGGTGATGCCACCGCTCGGCGCACTGATCTTCCTCGCAGTGGGTCGTCATCCGGTAGCGGGTCTGCTGGCAGCGATTGCCGGTGTGGCGTCTGGATTTACGGCCAATCTGCTGATCGTCACCACCGACGTCCTGCTGTCGGGTATCAGTACCGAAGCGGCGAAAGCGGTGAGCGATACCGTGCACGTCAGCGTGATCGATAATTGGTTCTTTATGGCCAGTTCGGTGATCGTGTTGACGGTAGTGGGCGCGATCCTCACCGATAAATTTGTGGAGCCGCGCCTGCCTGCATGGAACGGTGGTCATCAAGACCGCCTGCCGCCGCTCACGGCACTGGAAAATCGCGGCCTGAGAGCGGCCGGTATTGCCGCTCTGGTGTTTATTGCGCTGATGGCGCTGCTGGTGGTGCCGGAACACGCACCGCTGCGCAACCCGAAAACCGGCGGCATTATTCCTTCGCCATTTATTCAGGGCATTGTGCCAATCATCATCCTGTTCTTCTTTGTGGTGGCGATTGCTTACGGCGCAGTGACGAAGCAGATTCGTCGAGCCGATGACATCCCACAGTTGCTGGTCGATCCGATGAAGAGCATGGCGGGCTTTATTGTGATGGTGTTCCCGCTGTCGCAATTCGTCGCCTTCTTCAACTGGAGCAACATGGGCAAGTTTATGGCTATCGGCCTGACCGATATGCTGGAGAGTGCCGGGATCAGTGGCGCACCCGCTTTCCTTGGCCTGATGTTCCTGTCAGCGTTTCTCTGCATGTTTATCGCCAGCGGCTCAGCTATCTGGTCGATTCTGGCGCCGGTATTTGTGCCGATGTTTATGTTGCTCGGTTTCCATCCGGCCTTTGCACAGATGATTTTCCGCATCGCTGACTCTGCTGTCTTGCCGCTGGCACCGATGTCACCCTTCCTGCCGTTGTTCCTGGGCTTCCTGCAGCGATACCAAAAAGATGCACAACTTGGCACCTATTATGTGCTGATCTTCCCCTATCCTGTGGTGTTCTTCATTAGCTGGATTGTGCTGCTACTGGTCTGGTACGCACTCGGCTTACCGATTGGTCCGGGCGTCTATCCAAGCCTGCACTAAGCGCATCGCCATGGACGGCGATCACACTTCTGTGAACTGCAACGTAGATTGCGAAAATGTCACCGTTACGCCTCTCGGCAACCTCCGATGAATTGATTATTCTGCTATTCCTTCGCTTGCTAACGGTTAATTATTTTTAAAACCCATAAAACCGCGCGAGTTCTGCAAACACCGAGGTTTATCCAATAATGACAACAATCACTTCGACAGGGATGACGAACAACAACATCGCAGCCGATCGCCGCACCTTAGCCGGGCGCATTGATGCACTGCCTTCATCCGCAGGGCTGTGGCGTTTTATTACGCTGCTGGCACTGGGCGGATTTTTTGAGCTCTACGATCTGTTCGAAACCGGCTATATCAGTTCTGGCCTACTCGCTGCTGGCGTGTTTCACACGGGGTCTGAAGGGGTATTTGGTTTTGCTGATCAGGCTGCGTTTGCCTCTGCCACCTTCCTCGGCCTGTTTGTTGGTGCCAGCCTGCTTGCGCCCTATGCCGACCGCTTTGGCCGCCGTCTCACCTTTATGTGTGCCCTCGCATGGTACGGCGTCTTCTCACTGCTGATGGCGTTCCAGCAGAGTGCGGAGATGATCATCCTGTTCCGCTTCCTGGTCGGGATTGGTCTCGGCGTTGAGCTGGTGACCATCGATACCTATCTGTCCGAATGGGTCCCTGCGCACCTGCGTAGCCGCGCCTTTGCGTTCTCGTTCTTTATTCAGTTCCTGTCGGTGCCGGCGGTGGCACTGATGTCATGGTGGCTGGTGCCGCAAACCATCCTGAGTCTGGAAGGCTGGCGCTGGGTGGTGATTGCCGGTGCGGTCTGCTCGTTGGTGATCTGGCTGATTCGTAAAAATCTGCCAGAATCTGCCCGTTGGCTGGCGCAGCAGGGCCGTCATCAGGAAGCGCATAAGGTATTGAGTGAGATGGAAACACGCTGTGGTATCGCGCCGGGTGAAGACTTCTCTAACAGCGATGCTGCCGCACAACTGCCGAAAAAAGGCCGCTTCAGCGAGATTTGGGCACCGGCTTATCGCAAACGTACCCTGATGCTGGTAGTGATGAACTTCTTCCAGGCGATTGGCTTCTTCGGTTTCGGCAACTGGCTGCCTGCACTGCTTTCAGGTAAAGGTGCGACCGTGACCCACAGCCTGCTGTATGCCTTTTTCATCACGCTGGCCTACCCGCTGGGTTCACTGATTTGCAGCCGCTACGCCGATAAGATTGAGAACAAATGGCAGATCGTCTTCTCTTCATTGATGACCGTGGTGTTCGGTACGCTGTTCGCGCTGGTCACCAACCCGGTGCTGATGATCATCTGCGGATTCCTGATCACCTACAGCAACGCATGGCTGACCTTCAGCTATCACGCCTACCAGACCGAGATTTTCCCGACCCATATTCGCGCGCGTGCAGTGGGCTTCTGCTACTCCTTCAGCCGCCTGTCGACCGTGTTCAGCAGTATTTTGATTGGCATTATTCTGCAGTACGCCGGCAGCCAGGGCGTGATCGCCTTTATCGTGCTGAGTATGTTGATGGTGATGCTGTCAGTGGGGATTTACGGTCCGAAGACGCGCGGGCTGGATTTAGAGAATATTTAAGAATTGCTAAGTGCGATTGAGAAACGGTGCGCATAAATGCGCACCCTACAGTGAGGATGCGGTTTTGTAGGGTTGGCATTTATGCCGACCAGGTTCAAAACCGCACCTACCTTATTACTGCCCTTCCAGCACCTTAATATCGGCACTGCCCTGCTGCGGCGCATCTTTACGTAGCTTCGCCACATCCTTCGCCGTCACCGTTGACTTCACACCATTACCCCAACTGCCACGGATAAAGTTGACCACATCCGCAACCTGGTTGTCGTTCAGACGCCAGCCGAACGCCGGCATGGTGATCGCCGAAGGTGCGCCCTGCACGCCAGGCAAGGTGCCGCCCACCAGCACGATATGAATCAGCGAGGTCGGATCCTCTGCCATCACCACCGGGTTGCCACGCAGCGCCGGATAGAAGCGCTGGTAGCCGCTGCCGTCAGTTTTATGGCAGGCCGCACAGCTATCGACATACACCGATGCGCCTGGCTGGCCGTCATCACCTTTCCACAACGCTTTGGCAACCGCATCATCCTGCGTGAATACCGTCTGGCTGGCATCCTTCGCACCGAGCGACTTCAGATATTTGGCAATCGCGCTGATATCTTCGTCATTGAGGTATTGCAGGCTGTGCTGCACCACATCGGTCATACCACCAAATACCGCGGTGTGATCGTTGCGGCCAAAGCGCAGGAACTGTTTCAGGTCGTCTTCGCTCCAGCGGCCTAAACCGTCACGGTTGTCACTGCGCAGGTTGCTTGCGGTCCAGCCATCAATCGGAGCGCTGCTGCCAGACAGGTAATCGTTGCCTTCGCCGTTATTCAGCGCTTTTTCCTGCATGGTGATGCTACGTGGCGTATGGCAAGCCCCGCAGTGTCCGAGGCCTTCCACCAGATAGCGACCGCGCGCCAGGGCGGGATCTTCCTGTGCGGCAGGCTGGAACGCTTTCACGTCCGGCGCAAACATGCCACGCCAGATGGAGAGCGGCCAGCGCATCGACAGCGGCCACGGAATATCGCTGTCTTTGTTTGCCTGTGACACCGGCTGTACGCCATGCATGAAGTAGGCATACAGCGCCTTCATGTCGTCATCGCTCACCACCGCATAGGATGGGTATGGCATGGCGGGATAGAGGGTATCGCCATTTTTCGCTACGCCGTGACGCACCGCTTTCTGGAAATCGTCATAGCTGTAGTCACCAATCCCGGTGGTTTTATCCGGTGTGATGTTGGTGGAGTAGATGGTGCCAATCGGGGTGGCCATCGGTAATCCACCGGCAAAAGGTTTGCCGCCCGCCGTGCTGTGACAGGCGACGCAGTCACCCGCGCGCGCCAGATATTCACCGCGCTTCACCAGTGCGTCGGAACCTGCTTCGTCCGCCACCGCGGCGAAGGTCATCGTGCCCAGAAACAGGGCTAAAATGCTTTTGATCATCGCCTTGTTCCTTATGCCTGTACCAGCGGGCCGGGGTTCTTCAGATACTGTTCACGAATGGCTTTGGCTGACCAGTAACTCAGCGCGGCCACCATACCGGTCGGGTTGTAACCGAGGCCCTGCGGGAACGCAGACGCACCTGGCACAAACACGTTCGGCACATCCCAGCTCTGCAGGTAACGGTTCACTGCACTGGTTTTCGGATCTTCACCCATGATCGCCCCGCCACTCATGTGCGTGGTCTGGTACACGGTGGTATCGAAGTGGGTGCCCGGTCCTTTTGCGCCGCCGATGATCATTTTCGGGTTCATCGCTTCAGTGATCTTACGCATCTTGCCGACCATAAACTGCGCCATCTTGATGTCGTTCTCCTGCCAGTCAAAGGTCATACGCAGCAGCGGCTGGCCGTAAACATCTTTGTAGTTCGGATCGAGATCGAGGTAGTTAGCGCGATAGGACTGGTGCGCACCGTGTGCATCCATCGAGATGTGATGGTTGTAGGTATCCGCCACCGCCGATTTCCACTGGCTGCCCCAGTTCGGCGTGCCCTTCGGCGTCGGCAAACCAGAAATCGGCTTGGTGCCCGCCTGGTTAACCCAGAACGGCGAGCCGCCGACAAAGCCATACGGACCGTGGTCGAAGTTATCGGCGTTGAAGTCATCCACCGCCACACCCGCACCGCCCGCACCAATGAACGGGTTGGTGGTGGTGTTCTTATCGAACAGCGCCTTGAGGGTCGAAATGTTCTGGTAGGCAAAGTTACGCCCCACCACACCTTCGTTGCTGATCGGGTTATACGGCTTGCCGATACCTGATAGCAGCATCAAATGGACGTTGTGGAACTGGAAGGCGGAGAGAATCACCAGGTCCGCAGGCTGCACCACTTCACGGCCCTGACCATCAAGATAGGTCACGCCGGTGGCGCGTTTCTTGTCATCGGTCAGATTCACACGCAGCACGTAGGAGTTGTTACGCAGTTCGAACTTCGGTTCCTGACGCAGCGCGGGCAGAATATTCACGTTCGGCGACGCCTTGGAGTACATGTAGCAGGCATAGCCGCTGCAGTAACCGCAGAAGTTACACGGCCCCATCTGCGCGCCGTAGGTGTTGGTGTACGGGCCAGAAGTGTTAGCGGACGGCATATCGTAGGGGTGATAACCCACTGATTCAGCAGCCTGAGCAAACAGTTGGGCCGAATAGGTGCGTTTCTGCGCGGGCAGCGGGAAATCGCTGGAGCGGTCAGGCGCGTAAGGGTTTCCGCCCTTTTCTTTACCCTGCAGCTTACCTTTAATCGACCAGGCGCTGCCGGAAGTACCAAACACTTTCTCCGCCTGGTCAAAGAACGGCTCCAGCTCATCGTAGCTGACGCCGAAATCCTGAATGGACATACCTTCCGGGATGAAGCTTTTGCCATAGCGCTGCTCATAGTGGCTACGCAGGTTGAGCTCAACCGGATCGACGCGGAAGTGTACGCCCGACCAGTGCAGACCCGCACCGCCGGTGCCGGTTCCCGGTAGAAACGCCGCCAGTTGACGATAAGGTACGGCGGTTTGAGACGCATCGTGACGGATAGTTACGGTGCTTTTCGACAAATCCTGGAACAGCTTTTTACGGATGTTATAGGTCAGTTCATCAATTGACTGCGGATAGGATCCATCGGGGTAAGTATCACGATGCGGACCACGCTCCAGCGCGACAACGTTAAGACCGGCTTCAGTCAACTCTTTCGCCATGATCGCCCCGGCCCAGCCGAAACCGACCACCACTGCGTCTACTTTTTTCAATTCATTTGCCACGGTTACGCCCTCTCCCCGCGAATATCCACTGACGGGAACGGATAACGTTCGCCGCGCTCTACCCAATCCATAAAGTCGGCACGTGCGCCTGGGAAGCCAATCAGCTTCCAGCCCACCATGCCTTGGTTGCCGCCATGGATCGGATCACTGAAGTACCCCTCGCGGGTGTTCTGCAGCAGGAAGGAGAAGAAGGTTTTTGCCGCCAGTTGAGGGAACTCGGCCTGGCCGCTCTCAAAGGCGGTGAGAAGCGCGTCTTGTTGTTCACCGCTTAACTCGGCAAACACTTTGCCATGCTGTTTTTTGCTCCAGCTGTCCGCATCGGCAAGCCCCAGGCGATAAATCTGCTGCGGCACCAGCGGAGACTGGTAACCCAGCTCTTTCGGCAGATCGGGATTGAACGGCCCCTGCATATACCAGTTGCTACCGGTGGCGTAAGGGGTATTCATTTGACGATCGATAAACTCCGGCACACCGGCTTCCAGTGCGCCAGGACCGCGTTCATCATTCGGGATCAGGCGCGCAACGGCCGCTTTGAGGAAAGCGTACTCTTCTGCGGTAAACCAGTTCGGTTGGTAATCACGTGCCTGTTGCGGTGCGACAGGTTGCTCTGCTGCCCCAGCGGCCATTGGCACCACCAGCGCGCCCATCGCCGAACTGCCAACCGCCATTGCGGGTGCCAGGGTGATGGTTCTTAGCAGAAAATCCCTGCGACTATGACCATTTTTTTGTTCTGACATGACATTGCCTCAGTACCGCAGATGATGCGGTATGAAAGTTAAGTGATTGCGTTGTATTGTTTTTTTATGGGTGACTTAAGGGATACAGCGTTACTGTTACCGGTAACAATGCGCGTAGTGTAACACCTTCCCCGTTAATAATTTAGTTTCTCGAAACAAATGCGCACAAAATACTTAACAACTGATGGCAGCGCTTTACATCGCTGGGACGATGCTGTCATCGTCAGAAACAACCTACAAAAGACAGATCATGTCTATCAGGGTATAAAAGAGTACACACAACAGCGGAGTGCCTATGTTTAAGTCCTATTTTCCGCGGCCAGCGCTGTTTTTCAGCTCGGCGGCGATTTGGAGTTTGATTGCGATTTTTGCCTGGTTTGGCTTTGCCGATAATCTGCCTGCACTGTGGCCATCGCTACATGCAGCAATACAGCAGCCGTTACCCACCAATGCTTCCCGTTTTATTCACCCGGCCCAGCTCTGGTTCTATGCCTACTATTGGATAATGGCGTCCATTTTCGCCCTTGCCTGGAAGGTGATTGATAACCATCCGTGGCAGCGCTGGTCGGTATGGGGCGCAGCCCTGATCATCTTCGTCACCTGGTTCGGGGTACAAGTTGGCGTGGCAGTCAATGCGTGGTACGGCCCGTTCTATGATTTGATCCAAAAAGCCTTAACCAAGGCAGGATCGGTGCAAATCACCGAGTTTTACCAGCAAGTTGTGGCGTTTTTGGGTATTGCACTCATTGCCGTAGTGATCGGCGTCATGAATTCGTTCTTCATCAGCCACTGGGTATTCCGCTGGCGTACTGCGATGAATAACTACTACATGCACAACTGGCAGCGCCTGCGTCAGGTCGAAGGTGCCGCACAGCGTGTGCAGGAAGACACCATGCGTTTTGCCAGCACGCTGGAAGACTGGGGCGTAAGTTTCATTCAAGCCATCATGACGCTTGTGGCCTTCCTGCCAGTGCTGATCGCGCTGTCACATCACGTCAAAGATATCCCGCTGTTGGGTAACATCCCTTACGCGCTGGTGATTGCCGCGGTGCTGTGGTCAGTGATTGGTACCGGGCTGTTGGCGGTAGTGGGGATTAAATTACCGGGGCTGGAGTTCCGTAATCAGCGTGTGGAAGCCGCTTACCGTAAAGAGCTGGTATACGGTGAAGATAATGACGATCGCGCGTCACCGCCGACGGTCAATGAGCTGTTTAGTCGCGTGCGCTTTAACTATTTCCGTCTCTACTTCCACTATTTGTACTTCAACATCACCCGCATTCTCTATCTGCAGGTCGATAACGTGTTCGGACTGTTTTTGCTGTTCCCATCAATCGTGGCAGGCACTATTACGCTGGGTTTACTCAACCAGATTACCAATGTGTTTGATCAGGTGCGCTCTTCGTTCCAGTACCTGATTTCCTCCTGGTCGACGCTGGTGGAGTTGATGTCGATTTATAAACGTCTGCGCAGTTTTGAGCAGATTCTGGCTGATATTCCGCATGATGAGATGATGCGCGAAGCAGCTGAGTGAGGTGTGTGCGGTCTGATGCCCTCACCCTGGCCCTCTCCCACAGTGAGAGGGAACTGCCCTGAGCGATATGCAGGTGTGGGGTAGCCCCCAAATTCTCTCGGTCTGTCCCCTCTCCCACTTGTGGGTGAGGGTGAGGGTTAGGGTGAGGGCCGCCCCCTAACCCTCTCCCTAACCCTTAACCCGCCAGCACCGCGAACACTCTCTCAATCGCATGCGCACCGGGATCTTTCACCCCATCCAGACTCTGCTGATTCAGATACGCTGAACGGCCTGCTTTGGCGCTCTGCATTTGCGCCGTGGCATCCGCACCTTGCTGTGCCGCTTTCGCCGCTGCTGCCAGCGATTCACCCGCCACTAGCGCTTCCAGAGCCGGTTGCAGCGCATCCACCAAGGTACGATGTCCCGGTTGCGCGCCGCCGTAGTGCTTCATGCGCTCCAGCCCATGCATCAGCGCCTGCGGTAACGCGCTACCTTCTTCCAGCTGCTGGCCCGCACTGGTGAACAGAATCGACATCAACACACCGCTCGATCCGCCCATCACCGTCGCAAGTTGCTCCCCGATCAGCGCCATCAAGGTCGGCAACTCATCCAGCGGCAGCTGCTTGTCACGCAAACCCCGCTGAATTTTTTTCGCGCCTGCGGCAAAGGTCGAACCGGTATCACCGTCGCCGACTTTGGCATCCAACGCGTTCAGCTCGCTCTCCAGATCGATCAGCGTTTGTGTCACACGCTCAACGGTCGCGGCGACCTCAGCGTTATCAGAAGGATCGAAATCCAGCACGCTGCCCACTTTCTCTGCACTCTGCAAACTGATCGGCGCGAAGTCATACACCGGCACCCAACCCAATACCTGTACCGGGGCATTTAACGCTTCAAGGAACGGTTCTTCCAATGCCAGCAGCGACAGTGAGAAGCCTTTCATATCCAGGGCGCTCACCAGCGTTGCCGGGCCAATCAGATGGGTCACGCGGGCCGCCAGCGGTGACTGCAACACTTCACGCGTCAGCAGCGCCAGCTCAAGCTGTGAGAATCCGCCGAGGTTGTTGATCAGCAGCAGCGCCTGTTTGCCGTCGGGCAATGCCTGCGCCAGTTTATCGGTCATAATACTGCTGATTTTGCGACTGTTTTGCGTGTCCAGCGTCACCACGCCAGGCTCGCCATGAATGCCCATCCCCAGCTCGCTGTGGCCTGCCGCCACACGGTCATCACGCGTTTCCCCCGGGATGTGGCACGTCGCGAATGCCAGGCCAATCGAAGCGGTCGCATCGATAGCCCTTTGTGCCAGCGCCTGAACCTCTTCAAGTGAGTGTCCTTGCTCCGCGGCAAACCCGGCGATTTTGTGCACCAGCACGGTCCCGGCAATACCACGCGGCTGCGGATTTTCCGGTAGCGCGATATCATCCTGAACCATAACAATTTCGACTTTGTAACCGAGATTTTTCGCCTTCTCGGCAGCCAGGCCAAAGTTAAGGCGGTCGCCGGTGTAATTTTTCACTATTAGCAGGCAACCGGCCTCACCGGTGACGTTGATAATGGCGTTCAATACCGCATCCACGCTCGGCGAGGCAAAGATATCGCCGCACACCGCCGCCGTGAGCATGCCTTTGCCGACGAAACCGGCATGCGCGGGTTCATGGCCCGATCCGCCACCGGAGATCAGCGCCACTTTGCTCTTATCCCAATCCGAACGCACCACCACGCGGATCTCATCACCAAGATCAAGGCGGCGTAAGTTGTGCCACGGCGTACTCAGCAAAACCCCTTCGATGGCTTCGTTGACCAGATCGCTCTTCTCATGCATAAAAAACTGGCTCATTGCTTCCTCTCCATTGGTGTTGTCGTTGTAAAAGGTAGCGTAAAAGCGGGGAGGACTTCGCGATGAAAGGCAGGAAATGCAAAGGGCGGCACACGCCGCCCTTGAGTTTCAGATAACTTCCGCTTACAGCGCGATGCGCAGCACGCTATCTGGGTTTTTCGGTGGCTCTTTACGGGTGCCAGGCTGCTTGATGCTGACAAACAGGGTTTTGCCATCGGCAGACAGCGCCAGGCTGTTTGGCAGGCCCGGTGCTTTGACCGTGCGCTTCACTTTGTAGGTGCTGGCGTCGATGATGCTGATCTCACCCGCTTTACGGTGCGTCACATACAGCTCGTTACGATCGGCATTGAACAGCACCGCCAGAGATTCTGGCACATCAATCTTATGGATCACTTGCTGAGTGCGCGCATCCAGCACCAGCACCTGAGGCTGCTTGGAGTCGCTCAGGAAGATGCGGTGGCCTTTGGTGTCCAACGCAATGTTCAGGAAGAAGTGATCTTTTTCGCCATCAATTTTCTGACGTTTTTCAATCGCGTTCAGACGGGTATTGATGGTGACCAGCTCGCCATCAGCGTTGGTCACGTACAGCTTCTGCGCAGCAGAGTCGAGCGCCAGGCCAGTGCCCATTTTGCCGGTATTCGGCACGGTGCTGACCAGCTTCAGGGTTTTGCCATCCACCACCCACACCACGCTCTGCTCACCCAGCCCCGTGATATAGACGCGGTCAGTTGCGGCATCGGCCACCAGTTCACGCGGCTGCAGTGGACGTACGCTGTCACTGCGCTTACGTGCATCCAGCACCAGCGAGTTGATCTCTTTTCCGCTCGTCGCATCCACGGCAGTGACCGCGGCATCACGGGTATTACCAAAGAACAGGGTATTGGTTTTCTGGTTGATGGTGGCACCAAAGGTTGGCAGTTCAGTGCTGATCGCCTGCTTCACCGCCAGATCCTGCGGGTCGAGACGATAAACCGTGCCGCCTTTGCTGCTGGCATTTTGTGCCGTGGCAACAAACAGCGCGTTATCGCTGTTGCTGAACGCCAGTTCGTAAGCACCTTTTGAGATCACCTGGTTCAGCGGCTGAGGTTCGGCCGCCAGTACTGCAGAGGATGACAACAGCGCCGTTGCCAGCAGCAGCGGACGCAGCGCCCACGTTGTTTTATTCGCTTTCATAACTTCTCCATAGCAAAACCACCGCCTCTTGGCAGTGAAGTGAAAGCTCGACAGTGCAACCAATTTTATAAAGACAGCCCGAGGCGAGCTGACGAAGGATGATTTTTTTTGAGAATAGTAATCATTTCGTGGAGAAAGTGACAGGAATTTATCAGGTTACCAACGCCGCCAGGGCGCCCGGAGGCACCCTGTCAGCACAGAACGTTAACGCAGACTTATTTGGTCAGTTCGGCAGTCATGTGCACGCCGTTGTTGAAGTTGGCTTCAGTCACTTTATACGAAGCACCAGCTTTATGCGCCTGAGCAGCGATTTGCGCTTCTGCACCATCAAGCGTTGAGGCACAGGCAGTCACGCTTTGCGCGAAGCTGGCGAATGGCAGAACAGACAGGGCAACAACAGCAGCAAAAGTTTTGATAGATTTCATGGTCAATTCCTCAGTCAATGTTTTATCAGATAAGGCGTCATCGCCTTATTGAGATACATAATAGGCTGATCATTGAGGAGTAAAAAGCGGAGAGATTTGCCAAAGTTATTCGATTAATTTGAACGAAAAAGGCACGTTTGGATTAACCCTTGTGCAAAGGGTTAAAAAACCAGGTTTTCATAAATGGGCGGGATTAATGACTGCGAATGGTGCAATGGAAAAGGTCGCCATATATGACGGAGTGCCGCTCACTCAAGCAAAAATGAATACGTATGCTGGTGCGCATAAATGCGCACACTACGAAACTGCGTATACGGGTGTACCTAAATGCGCACCCTACGAAACCGCGCACGATCGTCGTAGGGTGGCCATTTATGGCGACCGAAAAGCCGCTAAAACGAATTTAACCGTGATGACGCACCCGCGTGAAAATGGTGATGGCCGCTAACAGCATCAACACACCACTGGCCAGGAACACGCCGCCAGCCCCTTGCAGGTCAAACATCCAGCCGCCTGCCGCTGCACCTGCGGTGATCGCCAACTGAATGGTCGCCACCAGCAGACCTCCGCCGGACTCCGCATCATCTGGCACTGCACGGGAAATCCACGTTGACCAGCCGGTCGGCATCGAACCGAATGCCAGACCCCACATCGCCACACCCGCACCGACCAGCCAAGGCAGATTGCCAAAACTCACCAGCACCACAGCGGTGACGCTCATCACCAGCGCCATGCCGGTCAAGGTCAATGACACACTGCGCGTCACCAGGAAACCGGCCAGCGAAGTGCCGAAGAAGTTCGCCACACCGAATGCCAGTAACACCAGCGACAGCTGATTAATGTTGAGCTGGGCACTGCTCTCCAGGAACGGGCGCAGATAGGTAAAGAAGGCGAAGTGACCGGTAAACATCATGATCACCGCCAGCATGCCCCAGCGCATCAGGCTGTTACGTAACAGATCCAGCACCCCACCGCTGCGCGCTTTGTTCTCTGGCGGCATGGCTGGCAAGGTGAAGAATTGCCAGAACAGCGCCAACACCCCTAACGCGCCGGTTAACAAAAAGATGTTGCGCCAGCCAATCAAACCGCCCAGATAGCTGCCCAAGGGCGCGGCAATAATGGTCGCCAGCGAAATACCGCTAAACACAATCGACAGTGCGCGCGGCACCTGGTCTGGTGGCACCAACCGCATGGTGATGGCGGTGGAGAGCGTCCAGAAGCCGCCAATCGCCATGCCAAGCAGCACGCGTGCCAGCAAGATCATCGGCAGGTTTTCGGCAAAAGCCACCAGCAGCGCCGACGCAATCAGTAACAGCGTGAAGGCCAGCATCACCATGCGACGGTCGAGACGCCGCGTAATGTTACCAATCACCAGACTGGTGAGCAGCGCCACCAGCGCCGTTACCGTTACCGTTTGCCCCGCCTGCCCTTCACTCACCTGCAGCGAGTCGGCAATCGGTGTCAACAAACTGACCGGCAGAAACTCGGCGGTAATCAGGCCGAATACGCCAAAGGCCATGGCAAACACCGCGCCCCATGCGGGTTTATCCACCGCTATACTTGTTTCGACAACTTCAGTATCCAGACTCATTTGCGATCCCCATCACAAAAATTCAGGTTGTAAGCATAGTGAGACTAAGCAAGACGATCTATGATACAAAAACTTTGTTTTTTGATTATTCGTCTGGATTCGTATGAGCCGCTATGAAGATCTGACCAGTGAACTGCTGATGGGTATGCGCTTGTATGGCGTGAAGTACCAGCGTATTGCCTTACATACTCCGTTTGGTTTGCAGTACGATGACGCGCCGGGTAAAGCTCAACTGCACTTTGTTGGCCGGGGATCGTTGCTGATCCGCTCGGCATCTGGCGTGATCTATCCACTGCAAGCCGGCGATGCGCTGCTGATCCCCCACGGCAAAGCGCATGCGTTAATCTCATCTGAAGACGCCATCTGCGAGCCGATCGGCACCTTTAACAGCAAGCCGATTTGCGGCAGCGTCTGTTCGATAGGCGACAGCGGCGAAGATTGCCCCGACGACAGCGACGTCATCCTGTTTAGCGCCTGCATGGCATTTGAACTCGGCGGCATGCAGCCGCTGGTGCATACCATGCCGGATGTGATGCTGGTGAGTACCCTGCTGGCACAGTACCCGGAAATCCAACCGATTCTGGATGCCATGGAGCGTGAAACCCGCGATCGTAAAGCCGGTTTTGCCGGGATTTTGTCCCGACTGGCAGATGTGGTGGCCGCGCAAATTGTCCGCGGTTGGGTGGAAAACGGCTGCGGCAAGGGCAGTGGCCTAGTGCAGGCATTGCGCGATCCGCGTCTCAGCCAGGCAATGGCAGCCATGCACCGCGCACCAGGGGAAAACTGGACGGTGGAGCGGCTGGCGCGTGAATCAGGCAGCTCGCGCTCGGTGTTTGCCGCTCGCTTTCAGTCCGCCACCGGTATGACGCCGCTGCGCTATCTCACCGAGTTGCGCATGCGCCTGGCGGTAGAACGTATTGTGAATGAGGGTGAAGCGGTGGAAAGCGTGGCCTTCCACCTCGGTTACGGCTCGCTGGCGGCGTTTAGCCGTGCCTTCAAGCGTATTGTCGGCTCGCCGCCCGGGGCGTTACGTGCCGCGCGCGAAACCCTTTAACGAAATACGCTAATGGCTTCCACCAGTCGGTTGGCTTGACGTGCCATCCGCCCTGAAGCCTCGGCGCTCTCTGCCACGCGGGCGGCGTTTTGATGCGTGATGTCATCAAGATCTTCCACCGCCGTGCTGACTTCGCTCAGTGCGATGGATTGCTCAGCGGTAGCCGAACTGATTTGTGCGATCAACGCGGTCACGTTTTGCACCTGGCCAACAATCTCCTGCATAGTACGGCCGGCCGCATCTGCGTGATCGCTGCCGGACTGCACGCGGCTGGCGCTGGTTTCGACCAGGGTTTTAATTTCGCTGGCGGCTTTGGCACTGCGTTGTGCCAGACTGCGCACTTCACCCGCGACCACGGCAAATCCTTTCCCCTGCTCACCGGCTCGTGCCGCTTCGACGGCGGCATTGAGTGCCAGAATGTTGGTCTGGAAGGCGATCCCGTCAATCACGCTGGTGATATTGGCGATACGTTTGGAGCTGTCAGCGATTTCCGCCATCATACCCACCATCTCCTGCATCACTTCGCCGCCTTTCAACGCCGCATGGCTGGTGTTCTCCGACAGGTTATTCACTTCACTGGCGGTATCGGTATTACTTTTCACCGTGGCGGTCATTTCGTTCATGGTGGCTGCCGTTTGCTGCACATTGGCTGCGGCTTGTTCAGTGCGACGACTCAACTCATCGTTGCTACGGGCAATGGCATCACTGGCGCTTAAGACGTTGATCGCCTGACCACTGACATCATCCACCAGCCAGCGGAACATCAGACCCAACTGACCGATAGCGCGCAGGGTGATGCCGATTTCATCAACGCGATCCAACTGCTCCACTTTATGGCTGGCACCGGTCGCTACGCTCAGTGCCTGGCGGCAGATGCGCTCCATCGGGCGAGAAATCTGCTGCTCCAGCCACAGACTGGCCAACAGCAGCAAGACAGCCATACCACCGGCAAAGCAGCCGAGTTGCAGGGTGTTCATTCCCAGCAGCGCCACCCCACCCACCGACAGCGGCAGCAGTGCCAGCAACGTGGAGCGGATGCGCCAGCGCAGTGGCATGGTTTTCAACAGGGAGCCAAACCGACGCCAGCCGGTGCCGATCAACAAGCCTTTGTGGAAACGGCGTCCTTTGGCACGCCCTTCTCGGAAGTCGCGGTACAGCGCTTCCGTCTGACGGATTTCCTCCACGGATGGCTTAGTGCGCACAGACATAAAGCCCTGAACTTTGCCTTCTCTTACCACCGGAATCGCGTTGGCACGCACCCAGTAGTGATCACCGTTCTTTCGGCGATTTTTGACCAGCGCGGTCCAGGGTTCGCCCTGTTTCAGCGTCGCCCACATGTCTGCAAAGGCTTCCGGCGGCATATCCGGATGACGCACCATATTATGCGGTTGGCCATTGACCTCATCCGGCTCGAACCCGCTGACCTCAATAAAAGCATCGTTGGCATAGGTGATGTAACTGTTGAGATCGGTGGTCGACATCAGCGTGGCGTCGTCGTCAAAAATAAACTCGCGCTGAGTGATGGGCTGGTTGTTCCGCATGTGTGTTGTCCTTGCAAGATGCAGGCTAAAGGAAAAATCGATAATACTTTTTTACCTTTTCGGCAGCGCAAGGAGCGGGCTTTAGCACGAATAATTAATTTTTATCCTGAATTAAAGGCCAAACGGGTAATGTCCCTGTTTTTATGGTGGAAAAGAATCAGTAAAATTTCATTTAGGGTAAATGAAATCATTGTTTAGCTTGATGAGCAGAGTGCGCACCCGACGAAAACCGCAGCATCCCAATAGGGCCGCCATTTATGGCGTAATGCTTGTCAGTTAAGGACTCAGGCTGCTTATTGATAAGTGGCCTGTCTTTTCCGTGCGGGCTCTGCCGCCACTACTGCCCCCTCTGGGCCGTCCTCGCGCCGCTAACGCGGTACCTTCGACTTCCACGTCGTGCCGGACGGACCGTTCGCGGATGACCATCCATGGTCGGCCGCGAACTGCCCC
>NZ_JASGBY010000023.1:0-73839 GCF_030053355.1 Pantoea sp. EA-12
AACTGAGTGGAATACTTTGGCTTCATGATTTATCCCCATTATGTCGTTTTACAGTCCAACATTATGGGTTCAGTTCATCGGCACCGGTCCGTAAGGCAGACGAGTGAAGTGAAGGTACCGCGTAGCGGCGTGAGGACCGCCAGCCCCGGTGTGGCTTCAGACGGCGTTATCGTCAGCACCCGCTAACAAATTCATTTTTTGCTTAAATGAGCGCGACATGAACCTGATTAGCCAAATACGCACTGCGGCCTAATCACGTGGAAATCGTTATGCCAAAAGTATGTTGTAACTAGTAACAGCAACCCGTAATGAAATCACCAATTAGCATTCACCTCCCCCTCAGACTGTCGTGCAATGGCCTGCATAAACCGCTCAAGAATTACATTCTGGCTACGCGTCTTACGCGTGACCAGCGCAATCTGGCTGGTGTAGTGCAGGCGCTGCGGAGCAATCGCGCGCATAACCTTTTTCTCCACCCACTGCGCGGCATAGTGATCGGGCAGGAAACCGAGAAAACGGCCGGAGAGAATGAGAAAGGCAATGCCTTCACGGTCAGTGGCGGTCGCATTGCAGTTCAGCATCTGATGCATAGCAATGGCTTCCGTGGTCATGCGGAAAGCGGGCGCGATGGCATCATAGCGTAGCAACTCTTCATCACTGGGAGGCTGACGCTGCACGAACAATGGGTGAGTGTCACTGCAATACAGTTCTGATCTCTCATCGTAAAGCTGCATATAATCCAGTCCAGAGATCGGCGACGTCAGTGGCAACGCGCCTACGTGCAAGCGTCCATCCATCAGACCGCGCTCAATGTCTGCAGCGGTCATCATGCTGATATTGAGACGAATATCCGGACCGATGTCGCGCAAGGCTTCCAACGCATGGGTAATTTTCATCCGTGGTTGCGTCACCAGATTGTTGATGATGCCAATATTAAAATCACCGCGAAGCTGCTGGTGCATCTGATTAACCTGCAGGCGAAAATGCTCGACCGCGGCCATCATGCTATCGCTATGGCGTAATATCTCGCGCCCCTCATCGGTTAAAGCAAAACCTGCCCTTCCACGCTGGCACAAACGCATGCCGAGCCGTTTTTCCAGATCGCCCATATGCAAACTGATTGCTGAGCGCGTCATGCCCAGCAGACTTTCAGCAGCAGAAAAACTGCCGCATTCATTCACGGTTTTGAATAAGCGCAATAATTTGAGGTCAAAATCTGTGATTTGAGCCAGCGACTTACTTTTCATTTAGGTGAGTAATTCAATATCTAAAGATGAATTAATAAGGATTTAACTTACCTATCTCTTAATTGCAAACTCTTCCTACACCTGCCTGGAGGAATGGAACATGACTGACGTTGTTAATACTGCATCGCTTAATCTGCAATCACACTGGATGCCTTTCAGTGCCAATCGTAATTTTCAACGTGATCCGCGATTCATCGTCGCGGCGCAGGGCCGCTGGCTTACGGATGATAAAGGACGGCAGATCTTTGACAGCCTCTCAGGGCTGTGGACCTGTGGCGCGGGTCATACGCGCAGTGAAATTCAGCAAGCCGTGGCGCAGCAACTCGGCACCCTCGATTACTCACCCGGTTTTCAACATGGCCACCCGCTCTCATTCCAGTTAGCAGACAAAATCGCCCAGCACATGCCGGGGAATCTCAACCATGTGTTCTTTACCGGGTCGGGTTCAGAGTCTGCGGATACCGCAGTAAAAATGGCGCGCGCTTACTGGCGCATCAATGGCCAACCGGCAAAAACCAAATTCATCGGGCGTGCACGCGGCTATCATGGCGTAAACATCGCGGGTACCAGCCTTGGAGGTATTGGTGGCAACCGTAAGATGTTCGGTCAGTTTATGGATGTCGATCATATCCCGCATACGCTGCAAACCGATCTGCCCTTCACGCCGGGTCAGGCAGAAACCGGCGGCGTGGCGTTGGCGAATGAAATGCTCAAACTGATTGAGCTGCATGATGCCTCCAACATCGCGGCACTGATTGTTGAACCCCTTTCCGGTTCAGCAGGCGCGATAATCCCACCGAAAGGCTATCTGCAACGCTTGCGTGAGATCTGTACCCAGCACAACATTTTGCTGATTTTTGATGAAGTGATCACCGGTTTTGGCCGCATGGGACGCTGGAGCGGCGCGGAATATTTCGGCGTGACGCCGGATATCCTCAACTTTGCCAAGCAGATCACTAACGGTGCCATCCCACTCGGCGGCGTTGTCGCCAGCAGCGAAATTTATCACACCTTTATGGCACAGCAACTTCCTGAACACGCAGTGGAGTTTGCTCACGGCTATACCTACTCCGCTCATCCGGTGGCGTGTGCCGCCGGGCTGGCCACCTTGAATCTGCTGGAAAATGAATCGCTGATTGCACAGTCTGCCGAGCTGGCACCCTATTTTGAACACAGCTTACATGCGCTGCGTAACTGCCCAAACGTGGTGGATATTCGCAACTGTGGTCTGGTCGGAGCTATCCAACTCGCTCCCCGTGACGGTGATGCGACAATCCGCCCGTTTGACGCGGGCATGGCGCTGTGGAAAGCCGGCTTCTATGTGCGCTTTGGCGGCGATACGCTGCAGTTTGGCCCGATGTTCAATACACAACCCGCCGAACTGGATCGCCTGTTTGATGCTGTGGGTGAAGCCCTTCACCAGGTGCGTTAGTTGAATATGCTCGGCTGCCCTACACGAGCAGCCGAGCACTAATTGATGCGTTTATACATATCCTTCAACATCTTCTCCATCATCTCTGCCGATTATTCTGCTTCAATACCCTACTTTGACTCAGTCTGGATCGGCTATGAATCGTCGCCACTTTCTCACTTGCCTGACGCTCGCCCCGTTTGTCGCGCAGAGCAACCTTAGCCTGGCTGCAACAGCCAAACCCGAAGTTATACCCCTATGGCCCGGCCAACCGCCGGGCGGTGGCGGCCCGCTGGGTGCGATGCAGTTCTCTGCCAAAGGCGCGCAGCGCAATATCGCGATGCCGACACTCACCGTGGTTAAACCGGACAATCCCAACGGCCGCGCGGTGTTGATCGCCGCGGGTGGCGGCTATACGCGTATTGAAATGGGCAAAGAAGCCTGGCCGGCTGCTACCTGGCTGGCATCACAGGGTTACACCGCATACGTCCTGAGTTATCGCCTGCCTCAGGAGGGATGGAAGGATGGCGCGATGGTGTCTTTGCAGGACGCACAACGCGCACTGCGTTTAGTTCGGCACCGCGAGGATCATGTCAGTGTGCTGGGCTTTTCGGCGGGTGGTCATCTGCTTGGCATGGCGGTCAATCGTCCTGATTTTCATGCTTATCAGGCTACAGACACGCTGGATAATCTTCCCGCTACCGCTGAACGCGCGGCGCTAATTTACCCAATTATTACGTTGGAACCGCCCTATTCGCATACATCCACGCATAAGGTGTTGGTGGGTAAAGGTGCCACGCTGGCCGCCGATACCACCTGGTCAGTGCAATCCTACGTTAACCCACAATCGCCGCCTTTTTTCCTGGTTCAGGCGGAAGACGACCCCATTTCCGATCCGCACAACACCCTGATCATGGCTAGCGCTTGCCAGCAGCAGCATATTCCGGTTGAGATGCATCGCTATCCCACTGGCGGGCACGGTTTTGGCATGGGTAAACCCGGCACACTCACCACCGAGTGGCCGGGGCACTATCTACACTGGTTAAGCCGTTAACGTCGCGGGTGCATCCGCTAACGCCGCCAGTAAACCGTCTGAACTGGCGACCGCACCGAAAATGCCGCCCTGCATATGAATCATGCTCAGCGCCGCTTCATGGTGTTTTAGCTCAGTGGCGGCGCAGCAGTCTGACAACACCAGGCACTCGAACCCGCGATCGTTGGCTTCACGTAACGTGGTGTGCACGCAAACGTCCGTAGTGATGCCAGCGATAATCAGGTTGCGAATGCCCTGGCTGCGCAGAATCAGCTCCAGATCGGTGGCATAAAATGAGCCTTTTCCGGGTTTATCAATGATGGTCTCTCCCGGTAGCGGTGCCAGTTCGGGGATGATCTCCCAGCCGGGTTCGCCACGCACCAAAATGCGGCCGCACGGGCCAGGTGCGCCAATTTCGGCCTGCATACGTTTGGAGCGCCAGCGCTTGTTAGCAGGCAGATCGCTTAAGTCCGGACGATGCCCCTCCCGCGTATGGATGATCGGGAAAGATAATTCCCGCATGCGGGCCAGCACACGCTGCAAGGGTTCAATCGGCGCGCGCGTCAGCGCAATGTCATACCCCATGCTGTCAACGTAACCCCCTTTGCCACAGAAGTCGGTTTGCATGTCGATAACGATCAATGCCGTATCAGCGGGCGTGCCCCGTCCATCAAACGGCCACGGATACGGCGTAGAATCCACGGTAAATTCAGGCATTGTTCTGCTCCATCAGGTTGGCGGTGCTTTCACGTTTGAATTTCACAATCAGGGTGTAACTCACCGCTGCGGTCACCAAACCAATCACTGCTTCCCCAAACTGCGGGAATTCGATATGGGCAATGACGGCACACAGGCTTCCGATGGCCCATGCGGCGAAAGCGCTGCCACGTAAACGGCGGGTTTTACGCTGTTCGCTGATTTTGGCCATAAAGATCAAATCGACGATCATCACCGCACCAAACGGCGGCACCACGATACCGAGCAGACTCAACCACTCCAGGAAATAGGACCACACCCCCGCCAGCGCCAGTGCGCCGCCAATCACGCCAAGGATCACGGTCCAGAGACGCATTTTGCTGCTGAACAGATGGCTGAAGCCGACAGCCCCGTTATACAGGCAATGGGTACAGACCGAGCCAAGGTTGATGAAAACAAACAGGAAAGCGATGACCGAGAGCAGCATGCCATGGCCCATTAACATCGGCAGGAAGTTGCCGCCATTATTACCCGGATCAACCGCTGCCCCGACCGCCACAATCACCACGCCAAACAGATAGGAGATCACATTCGCCATCGGAAAGGCAGAGAACGCAGCAATCACCGCAGATTTGCCATCTTTGGACCAGCGTGTGAAATCGGCCGTCATGGTGCCGGAGTCGGCAAATCCCGCCACCACCATGGTCACTGCGGTGCCCATGCTCATGGCTCCTACCGCCGTTGCACTACCGTGGAATTGGGTGATGGTGCTGAAATCATGGTCCTGACCAATCAACCACAGCGCCACCAACCCCAGCACCACAAACAGAGGGGCGGCAATCATGCCGAGAATCGACAATGCGCGCACGCCAAGGAAAGTGACGCCGGTGTAGAGCACCATCGCCAACGCCGTTACCGCCAGCGAATTCCAGCCAAAGGTTTGATTGATCACGGTACCGGTGAGGCCCGTCTGGAAGGCATACCAGCCAATCACCACCGTGGAAAGAAACCCTGAGACCAGAATGTAGCCTTTGGTGCCAAAAGTACGTTTAGCTTGCAGCGCGAAGTTCATCCCGGTGTTGCCCGCAAACCAGCTCAACGCCCCGACATAGGCAAACAGCACCAGATTGCCCAACAAAATGGCAATGATCGCGGGCCAGAAGCCCAGGTGCCAGGTAATGATGCCGCCGAACAGCGCATTGGTCAGGATCATCGGGAAACCAAACCACACCGCCGATACGGAACGCGTAGAGTGACGGTGGCTCAACGGAACGGGTTCGTGTTCAAACTCCTGCTCCAACGCAGGTGATGATTTATCTTTCATGGGCAACTCCGATTGAAGCGGGATAAAGGTGATTCCAGGGTTGGATGTGCTCAAAAGCGGCACTGGCCGCCAGCACCAGACCGTCGTCCAGATGACGACCGACGATTTGCAAACCGATCGGCAAGCCGCTGGCGGTGAAGCCTGCTGGCACTGAAGCCGCCGGTTGACCGGTGAAATTGAACGGATAACAGAACGACAGCCAGTGATCGCTGCGCACCATGCGACCATCAATGATTTCCGGTCCCTGCATGTTGAGTGGGAACGGTGGCACGGCCAGCGTGGGCGTTAACAGCAGATCGTAGCGCTGCATAAAGCGCCACAGTTGGTTGCAAATTTTTTTGCGTGCAGTATTGGCATCGGTGAAGGTTTCCGCTCGCCAGTCACGTTGCAGCATGGCGCTGAGATGCGGCGACATGCGCGAGCCCAGTTCGGATTGCATCTGGCGCATGCCGGTCAAATCGCTTTCAAACGCCACCAGCGCTGCAAAGGTCGCGCCTTCGTCGGCGATGCCAGGATCGACTTCCTCTAATTCTGCGCCCAGTTCATGAGCAAACTTTCGCGCAGCACTAGTGACAACGTCACGAACTTCTTTATCGACTGCCACATAACCGAAGTCGGCACTGAAGGCAATGCGTAACCCGCTCAACGGCTTCTCTAACGCGCCAAGCCAGTCTACGTCACTACAGGGAATTGAGTGGCGATCGCGCATATCCGGCCCGGCCATGACAGACATCATCAAGGCACTGTCGCGCACCGTGCGCGTCATCGGTCCGATATGTTCAAGGGATTCCCAACTGGATACTCCCGGATAACGTTCATCCCGGCAACCCGGCCACAGTGGCACGCGGCCCATTGAGGCTTTGAAACCATAAACGCCGCAGTGTGCCGCCGGAATGCGCACGGAACCACCGCCATCGCTGCCCAGCGCAATCGGGCAAAGTCGCGCAGCCAGTGCTGCTCCCGAACCTGCACTGGAGCCACCTGGCGTTTTACTCAGATCCCACGGATTACGCGGAGAGGGAAACAACGGGTTATGACCGACACCGCTGTAACCAAACTCGGGTGCTGTGGTTTTTCCGAGCAAGACGGCATCGGCTGCCAGCAAGCGCTCCACCGTAATATCATCTTCTTCCGGGATAAAATCGGCATAGGCCGCTGATCCAGAGGTGGTTTTGACGCCTGCGGTGCAAATCAGATCTTTCACCGCCAGCGGGACACCGGCGAATGCCCCCAGCGTTTCTCCTCTTGCGCGTTTCGCATCCACCGCCGCCGCTTGCTGTAACGCCCGCTCCGGTGTTGCGGTGCAAAATGCCTGAATTTGCGGCTCGCGCTGTGCCATACGTTCCAGCGCCGCTTGCGTCATTTCGCTGGCGGAGACTTCACCCTTGCGGATCAACCCGGCCAGCGTGGTGGCATCGCCATCCAGTAATGCATCAAACATACAGAAACTCCCGATTTGGTCACTTAACGGGATTAATGCAGTTTGCGTGCCAGAAAATGTCAAATAAGGAGTACAGCGGAGCAAAGCCAGATGGGATACGGACTTGGATACAAGATCGAATACTTATGTTTGCTGGGGAGGCAGACTCAAAGCCTGAACGCACAAAAATGGCGCAGAGATGCGCCATGGATGGATGTGAATTGGGGTTTTTAGTGGGCGATTAACTGTCCCAGCGTGCGTGCGAAAACCTCAGCTTGCTGCACATCAAAATCTGACACGGTAATGCGCAAGCCATGCACCTTTTGGTCAAGACCGAAGACTTCGCCACTGCGCACCAGCCAGCCATAAGTCGCCAGTTGCGTCACAAGCCCAGCACTGTCCTGCTTTAACGGCAACCACAAGTTGACGCCATCATGCTTAAGTGACGTTGTCACTCCATGATTAAGCAGCGCGTTGCTGACTGCGGCACGCCTCTTTTGATACTGCTCGCGCGCATCAATGACCGCGCTATGTAATGTCGGTGACTGGAGTGCCGCCAGCGTGATGTCCTGCAAAATATGGCTCACCCAATTACTGCCCGCGTTCAGGCGAATCGTCAGGCGCTTTGCTGTCTCCTCATCGCTGGCGACAAAGGCTAAGCGCATATCTGGTCCGAGAAATTTAGAGACCGATCGCACCAGCGCCCAACGCAGGGTCTCAGGGGGGATCACAGAGTGATACTCGTGAGTGGAAAGCAGTGAAAAGTGGTCATCAACGATCACCATCACCTGAGGATACTTCGCCAGTAATGCACGAATTTGCGCAGCACGGGTGGCGCTGAATCCCCAACCTGTTGGGTTGTGCGCACGTGGGGTAATAATCACCGCCTGAACGCCTGACGCTAATACCCCTTCCAACGCATCTGCATTCAGTCCCTCTTCGTCAATACTGATGCCAACCGCATTTAATCGGCTGTTTTTCAGCGTATTGATACTGCTGAGGAAACAGGGATCCTCTACCACAACGCGATCGCCACTAATCAGATAACAATTGAGCAAACGCTCGACCGCATCCACAGCACCACTGGTCAGCGAAAGTGAAAAGTCACCTTGAATATCGTTGCCTAGCCATTCGCGCCCATAGTGCTCCAGTTCAGCATTGATAAGCGGTTCACCATAAAGACGATGACGAAACTGGAGCTGACTAAATACGCTGCTCATGTCAGGCAACAACGAGGCGGAGGGATTGCCACTGGCTAAATCGATCAGGTTGACATCAGGCGGTGAACCTTCCTGAGCAACGCTTTCCGCCACACCGAGGATCACCGTACCATTGCGTCCACGTGACTCTGCGATACCGGCTTCAATCAATCGTTTATAAGCGGATGCCACCGTGTTGCGGTTCACCTCCAGTGCAATCGCTAATTCGCGCACGGGCGGCAGGGTATCACCGGGCAGATATCCACCCGACTGTACCTCTGAGCGAATCTGTTCAAAGATTTCACCTGCGGTTTTACCTGAAATCATCATTGATCCGTGACAGATTATTTTTGGCTTACGGCATATTACTCACCGCTAACAGTGATGTCTAACGCAGAACCTGATCCAAAACACCTTCTTCCTTGCGCTGATCCGCAATATCTGATTACAGAAATATCCGTTCAATTAGTGCACCTCTTAATGAAAGATTAATCTGCATCCTTTTTTTTATTTATGACGTTAAACCATTCATCAACACCGACTTAAATAGGATTAAACGCATCACGTTCTGACACATAACTATGTCAGGGTGCTGAGGAACTTTTCATTTTTTCAAGGGGAATCAGGTGAACTATTTCGACGTATCCATTTTGGCCGTGATACAAGGGCTGGCCGAACTGCTGCCAGTATCCAGTTCCGCCCATGTCATCATGACAGAAAAACTACTTGGCCTTGATCCCAGCTCACCAGAGATGACCTTGCTGCTGGTGATGCTGCACACCGGCACCATGTTTGCGGTGATTGTTTATTTCTGGCAGAACTGGCGTGACACCTATTTCAGCTCAACCCATGCTTTTAAGAAGAATGTGGTATTAATTATTTTGGCCACCTGTGTCACAGGTGCAGTCGGATTAACCCTAATGAAGTTGATTAAATATTTCTTTGCGGCCAATGCAAACACCTTTGAAATAGAATCTCTATTTAGCAACAGTAAAATTATTGCCAGTGGATTAGCCGCAGCCGGTTTATTAATTATCGTTTCCTCGCGTCTGAAAGAAAAAGAACGTGGTGAGCTTTCCCCCTTGAGCGCAGCAGGAATTGGTTTCGTTCAGGGATTGTGCTTGCCGTTTCGCGGCTTTTCGCGCTCCGGTGCCACCATCTCGACCGGGCTTTCGCTGGGTGTGGCACGCAAACGCGCCGAGGAGTTCAGCTTCGCCCTGGCGGTGGTACTGATGCCTGCGGTGATTGTGAAAGAAGGCTTGCGTGCTTTTAGTGGAGGCGCAACGGGTAGCACAGCTGTCAGCAGCGGTATTCTAGTCCCCAGCTTAGTCGGCATGGTACTGAGTTTCGTCGCGGGCTTACTGGCATTGCGCTGGCTGTCTCGCTGGCTGGAACATGACCGCTGGCATCTGTTCGGCGGCTATTGTCTGTGCGCTGCCGTGCTGATTGGCTGGCTGGGTTAAATTTGGTATAGGCCTGTCTGTTAAGCGATTGACGATAACGCCGTCTGGGGCCGCCTATGCGCAGCCCCAGCCAGCTCATTTACGCTTGTGCGTGTTATTAATAAAGGCTGCATTACCTAACTCTGCGCGCTCACCAGGCGCACCGCAAAACCGAAGAACAGCATACCGGTCAGCATATTAGCCAGTTTGACCAGGCGTGTACGGTTTTTCAGGAAGCGCACCATCACGCTGCCCGCCATTAGCAGAATGAGGTAGTAGCTCAGACTCATCAGTTGAATCATTGAACCCAGCACAGCAAAAGCAGGCGCAGTATGCGTTACCGCCGGATCGACAAACTGAATGAAAAACGAAACATAAAACAGTATCGCTTTGGGATTGGTGACGCCAAGTAACAGGGCGCGCAGGAAATAGTTTTCCACTTTCACCGTTTCGGTTGATGACGTGTTATCACGCTTGCGTAAAGCGCCAATAATAATCTTCACACCAAGATAAAGCAGGAACATGGCGCCCAGATATTTCACCACCATAAAAATATGCGGGCTGGTCCGGATAAGGGTCGCAACCCCTGCCCAGGCAAGAAAAATCAAAATCAAATCGCCCAACATCACGCCAGCTATCGCTTTCGAAGCCGCCTTTGCTCCGCGACTCATTCCGGTACGCAGCACATACAGACTGTTTGGCCCTGGCAGCAGAATAATCACCAGCGCGCCGGCCAGAAAAGTCCATAAATTAATAATACCTACATCGTGCAACATAACGGCAATGACTCCACAGCCATGCTGGCAAAATAGCCAGATGACAATTGTTATGGGTTAAACAGGTGAGCAGCAATAGCGGATCGCACTGCTGACAGAGCGATATATTAGCAGATGGCACTGAGCGCTGTCGCAAACAACCTGCACCTGACGGAAACAAACCTATCCTGATGCCATCCACCGCTATATAATTCGCTGCATTACGCTTCAGGGACTCCGTATGAACACCACTCATCGCCTTATACTTGCAGGTTTACTGACCTTTACCTCCTTACACAGTTACGCCAGCCGTGTCGTGACCGATCAAATCGGCCGCGAGGTGACCATTCCAGACCAGGTCGATCGTGTCGTGGTGCTCCAACACCAAACGCTGAATTTATTGGTGCAGTTAAATGCGACCGATAAAGTCGTCGGTATTCTCACTAACTGGAAACAGCAATTGGGAGACGGCTACGCGCAGTTGGTGCCAGAACTGACGCACAAAGCGATGCTCGGCGACCTGACGCATGTGGATTTGGAGAAGCTGGTTGCGCTGCACCCTCAGGTGGTGTTTGTCACCAACTACGCGCCCAAGGAGATGATCGATCAGATCTCTGCTCTCGGTATTCCGGTGCTGGCCATCTCTTTGCGTCATGACGATGCCGGTCAGCAAGGCAAGATTAACCCGACGATGCAGAATGAGGATCGCGCCTACGACCTTGGCATTAAAGAGGGCATCACTTTGATTGGTGAAGTGGTGAACAAGCAGCAACAGGCAAACGACTTAATTGCCGCGGCTTTTGCCGGGCGCAAACTGGTCAGCGATCGGTTGAAGAATTTGCCGGATCAGCAACGTGTTCGTGCTTACATGGCCAACCCGGACCTCACCACTTACGGTTCAGGTAAATATACCGGTTTGATGATGGCGCACGCAGGCGCGCTGAATGTGGCTGCCGCCACCGTGCAGGGCTTTAAGCAGGTCAGCATGGAACAGGTGGTGGCGTGGGATCCACAGGTGGTGCAAGAGATCAACCAAGACCCGCGCTGGCGCACCATTAGTGCAGTAAAAAACCATCAGGTCTGGCTGATGCCTGAATATGCCAAAGCCTGGGGCTATCCTATGCCGGAAGCCATTGGTTTAGGTGAACTGTGGATGGCGAAAAAGCTCTATCCAGAAAAATTCCGCGATATCGATATGCAGCAGCAGGCGAATCGCTGGTATCAACGCTTCTACCGGACCTCTTATCATGACAACACTGCAGATACTGGCAGCCGGTAGTCTGCGCGGCGTGTGGCCTGAACTGATGGCGGCGTTTACCGCGAAATCAGGCATAACGGCGGAGACCCAATTTGGCCCGGCCGGGTTGCTGCGTCAGCGCATCGAGCAAGGCGAGGTTTGCGATTTTTTCGCCTCCGCCAACTTGGAGCACCCCGCCACATTGCGACAAAAAGGTCTCGCAAATGAGACTGGCCGCTTTACCGCCAACTCCTTGTGCCTGACCGCCATACGTGACGTTGTCACTGAAAGCGATAATTGGCTTTCACTGCTGCTGCGCGATGATTTGCGACTGGCCACCTCAACGCCACTGTGTGACCCATCAGGCGACTATACCTGGCAGATGTTCGGCAATATCGAACAGCGTCATCAAGGTTGGGGCGAACAGTTGAAGCGTAAAGCCCGCACTTTGGTGGGCGGCCCCAGCAGTTTGCCGGTTCCTGCGGGTGAACTGGCAGCGCGCTGGTTAATCGATGAGGGGCACGCTGAATTGTTTATCGGTTATGCCAGTTATCAACCTCGCTTGATGCTTCATCCTCAGTTGCAGGTTTTCACCATTCCTGAACCCTACAACGTACCGGCCGAATATGGTTGGGCGATGCTGTCCTCTGCGGCTCAGCCTCTTGCCGCTTACCTGGATTCTGCTACTGCACAGCAGATTTTGCAGCAGCATGGCTTTGTTTCGTCACTCAAGCCTTAGCTCGTCGAACATCTCGACGAACGGCAGAATCACCGAAGCCTCCGTGCTGGCGTGGTGATAAAGCAGCCATGTTCTGCTTTTCAACGCTTCGCCCGCTACCCTGATGGGCTGTCGGCATATGCCATCGGGCAATGGCTGATAGCTCGATACGATGGCGTAGCCCAATCCACGCTCCACCATTGCCAGACACACTTCCAGTTTATCTACCTGCATCGCCACGCGTGGCGCCAGTGAATAGTTTGCATTCCACCAGCGCTCAATCAGGTGAGTAATATGCCCGCCATGGTTAATGCGTATTTGCGGTAGCTGCGGGAGAAAGCGCAGGTCGAGCGGTTGCTGGCTCACCAACCAATAATCATCTTCATCCACCAGCCGCTTGCCATGTCGCCAGTGATAGTCATCTTTCACCAGGGCGACATGTACCTCTTCGCGTTGCAGTTTTTGGTACATCTCTTCACTTAAACCGCTGACCAGATTAACGCGAATGCCACTGTGTATTTCTGAGAAGCGCGCCAGAATGGCTGGGAGTCGATAGGCTGCATAATTGCTGGTGACGCCAATTCTTAACTCCCCCTGGCGTGGCTGAGACAAATTTTGCAACGTCTGACGCAGTTGCTGTGAATCATTCAGCATTTTAGCGGCGTGTTGCGCCAGATAGCGCCCCTGCGCACTAAACGTCAGTTGACGCCCCCCCTCTTCAAATAGCGAGACGCCCAGTTTACGTTCGATCTGCTTGAGGCGATAACTGAGCGCAGGCTGAGAGGTATACAGCTGCTGGGCTGCACGCGTAATGTTCTGATGCTGCCAAACGGTATGAATAATCAGCCAGTCTTTTTCGTTCATCGCCCCCTCCTTCAGTGCTTCCATAAAATAATTTTTGCGTAATCAGTGCAAGCAATAAAAAAGCTCAATTGGGAATCCAGGCAAAAGCCCTGTATATCTTAATAACACATTGAACTTAAATACTTTATTGCACTATCACAGTGAAGTTCCGCACGGGGATGCACCATGAGTGAGCAAAAGAATAAAATTCTTTTTGCGGTTGAGCAGATAAGCCAACAAATGACCGATTTGGCGCGTGCTATCCATGCACAGCCGGAATTAAGTTTTGCCGAGCACTATGCCAGTGCCGCACTGCAAGCCCCTCTGCTGGCCGCTGGGTTTACAGTCAGCAACTCTGTAGCAGGACTGGAAACGGCATTCCGGGCGCGATTGGACACGGGCAAACCGGGCCCACATGTGGCACTGCTGGCGGAATATGATGCGCTGCCGGACCTTGGACATGCCTGCGGTCATAATCTGATTGGCACCGCTTCAGTGGCGGCCGCCGTAGCGCTGGCTAACAGTGGCACCTTGCAATCTGGCGTACTGGAAGTGATTGGCACACCGGCTGAAGAGGAAGGCGGCGGGAAAATCATCATGGCGGACGATGGCGTATTTGCGGGCATTGACGCGGTAATGATGTTCCATCCGCGTGAAAAGAACATGATGACGCGGGGTGCATTAGCCTGCGTCGATGCCACCTTCAAATTTTATGGCAAAGCGGCACATGCCGCCTCCGCGCCGCATCTCGGTATCAGCGCGCTGGATGCGGTCATCCAGACGTTTGTCGGCATTAACGCCTTGCGTCAGTTCTTCACGGATGACGTAAGAGTCCATGGCATCATCACCGACGGCGGCAGTGCCACCAACATTGTCCCGGCTTATGCCGAAGCCAAATTCCTGATGCGCGCCGCAACGGTGGCGGGCTTACAAACCGTGCGCAGTAAAGTGTTCGCCGCCGCGCAAGGTGCCGCAGCCATGAGCGGTGCACGTCTTGAGATCGAAGAAGGTCTCACCTACGCCGAACGGAATAATAACCACGCACTGGCCGGTCTGTTCCAGTCCAATATTGAACAGCTGGGTTTAGTGGCCCATGCCGCACCGGAACGGGGTGGTGTCGGTTCCTCAGACATCGGCAACGTCAGCCAAGTGACGGCTGCCATCCATCCCTATTTACGTATTGGTGATGTGATCCCCCATACTCCGGAGTTTGCGGCTGCCGCAGCTTCTGACAGCGGGATTGAAGCGATGCTGAATGCGGCACGCGCCCTCGCCATGACCACCTTTGACCTACAAGACAACGATCATTTAACAACCGTTCGCGATGAGTTTATCGCCTGGCAATCAACCGATCCGCAGGAGAATTAAAATGAACAAGACGCTTTCCATGGTGGCCGCTTTGACCCTGGCATGCAGCAGCCCACTCTTTGCCGCAGACAACGTGTTACGCGTAGCCGCTGACCTCAGCTACCCTCCGTTCCAGTACCGAGACGCTTCCGGCACACCCACCGGTTTTGAAATTGATATCACCAATGCGGTGTGTAAAGCAGTGAATATCACCTGCGAGTACGTGGTCAGCAGCTTTGATGCAGAGATCCCCTCTCTGATGGCGAAAAAAGTGGATTTCATCTCTCCGCTCGGCGCCACCGAGAAGCGTCGTAAATCCATCGACTTTAGCGACTTCATTTATCACATCCCGACAAAATTAGTGGCGCGTAAAGGCAGCAACCTCCAACCCGATGCGGCTTCACTGCAGGGCAAACATATTGCCGTGCAACAGGGTTCCATCCAGGAGATGTACGTAAATAAATTCTGGGCTCCCAAAGGCGTGGATATTGTGATGTATGCCGATCAGGATGCGATCTATCTGGATCTCGCGGCAGGACGCCTTGATGGCGCATTAAGTCCAGGCGTTGCCGTGACCTATGGTTTTTTAAACAAACCCGAAGGCAAGGATTTCGCGCTGACCGGACCTGAAGTACGCGACGATCAATTGTTCAGCATTGGATCGGCCTATGGCGTGCGCAAAGGCGATGAAAAGACGCAAAAATTGCTGAATGAAGGTTTGGCGAAAATTGTAGCTGACGGCACCTGGGAAAAAGTGAAGCAGCACTATTTTGGCGATCTGGAGATGAAAGTCACACGTGTGGAACCCGCTCATGCCAGCCAGTGATTTACAGGCGCTGATGCGTGCGACGCTGGAGCAGTTCCAGCATCTGCATCGTTTATCTGGTAGCGCTGATGCGGAGCGAAGTGCGGACGGGTTGTGTGAACAGCTGAGCCAGCATCATATTCCGCATCGACGTGAATATTGCGATCTGTGGCTGAGCGATCCACTGGACGCCACCCTGAGCGTGGCAGGTCAACCGTTCGAGGCGAAAACCCGATCCTTTTCGGCCCACTGCCCTGAGGGCGTGGAGGCAGAAATATTTTACGATGCCCAATCTCTGGCGTTCATCCCGGAGAACGCGTTAGCCAGTTGGTCTAACAAGGTACGCGGTAAACTGGTGCTCGCCGACCAGGGCTTCGAGGATTACGTGCAGCGTTTGATGCAAGCGGGTGCGCTGGGGTTAATTCATATCTGGGGTTCAGCGGAATCCGCGCTGCATGAAGAGACGGTGGGCCCGATCTGGGGCACACCGGTACCCGATGATGTGCAACGCTATCCCACCATTCCGGTGATCAGCATTAATCATCAGGCTGGTGCGCAACTGCGAGCACAATTATCAACGCAAAAGCTTACGGCAAAGATCACCACCCGTTTAAATGAGCATGTTGCCACCTGCTCGCTACCCGTGGTGGAATTGCCTGGCAGCAGTGATGAGTTTGTCTTGCTCTCATCCCATTACGACTCATGGCATGAAGGTGTAACGGATAATGCCACCGGCAACGCCCTGTGCCTCGCGCTGGCTGTACTGTTCAATGGCCAGCGCTTATTACGCGGTTTACGTATCGCTTTCTGGCCCGGTCACTCCAATGCGCGCTATGGCGGTTCAACCTGGTATGCCGATCATCACCGTGCAGCGTTACTGCGCGATTGCGTCGCGCATATTAATGTCGACTCACCCGGCTGTCAGGGCGGTTCGCAGTTGGTGGTTAACGCCAGCGGCGCGGAATCGACTGATTGGCTTCATCAGGCTATCAAAGCCACAACCGGTAAACCTGCCGATCGCGTGACGCCGATGGGTAAAGGGGGTGACCAGTCTTTCTGGGGATTGGGCATCCCGCTGCATTTTGCTTTACGTGAAGTGCCTGAGCAGCGGCAATCCCTCTCGCCCGGCAGTGGCGGCGGTTGGTGGTGGCACACGGAAGAAGATACGATAGATAAAGTCGATGAAGACTACCTGTGGCGCGATTTTCAGATACATCAACGCTGGCTGGAATCACTGCTTTTCCATGAGCCGCTGCCGATCGATGCTGCACATTATCTGCAGCAGATCGATGCCGCTCTATTACAGCTGCAAGGTGAGATTGATACTGCGTTCTCGTTAAAGTCATTACGCGAACGTGTGGCCGCACTCATCACACGTATTGAAGAGAAAAGTTTTAGCGCTGCGCAACTCGTGCAAGCCATTGGCTTATGGCATCGTGCGCGCTACCGGGCCAGTGATGATTTCCATCCTGACCTCAGTTTCCACGGCGGCGCATTTCCTGGGTTACAGCTGTTGCGGGGTTTCCGTCGAGAGCAATGCAGCCCGCGCTACTGGTTGATGCTAACCACACAATTTATTCGCCAGCGCGATCGTATCGGCGAATTGCTCGCTTACAGCGAGCGTGTGTTGTCTCGTGATTCTGGTATTGACGAATGATGGTTGTGACTGTGAGGGCACTCTAGCGGGCGAAGATTAAAATTGGCTTAATGGTTAAGTAAGGACTGGTTTAATTTTTAATCAGCCAAAGGGGGGGGCAGTGGCGATTTCAGGCTGAAACCGCACGCAGTAATAAAACGCCCTCGACTTTAACAGATTGAATTCATAGCTTAAAACCACACCACACAAAAGAATGTGCGGCTGGCGGACGGTTATTTATCTGAATGGCGTTGAATCAGCAGTTTTAAAAAACTGTCGAGACAAGGATTGCGGTTGTCACTGCTCCATGCCACAGCGAGATTCACCTGCGGCGCATCGGCCAACGGTTTGAATACGATGCCATCCATTTTCAACTGCTGAACCGAAGACGGCACCAGCGCCACATAGCTGGCATCATTAACCAGACTCAGCATGGTGTGTTGTAATCGAACCTGTAAACTCACCATCGGCTCAAAACCGTGGGCGCGGCAATAATCCATAATCACTGCGGTTAAACGGCTACCGGCACTGGCTGCTGTCATGACAAAAGGATCGTCACGCAGATCTTCGATTTGTAATTTTCGACTTTTGGCCAAGGGGTGAGTGCGCGACATCGCCACGCACAAAGGTTCTGTTAACACGGTTAGCGTTTGCATGCCGACACGTGACGTGCCTTCCACCAGCACGGCGAGATCCACCTCGCCCGCCAGCACTTTATCCGGCAGGTCTTCAGTGACGGCCTCTTCCAGCTCCAGCGCGATATTTGGGTAATGGTGGCGAATCAAGCGCACATATTCAGGGATCACGCTGTGTGCCGAATACATGGTAAAGCCGACGCGCAAGGAACCCGATTTTCCTGAAGCGGTTTCACGCGCCAGGCTTTGCGCCTGCTGCAATGCCTCAAGGATCTTGCGCGCATCCTGATAAAAGCTTTCGCCTGCGGGCGTGAGCATCAGCTGGCGCGTGTTGCGCTCCACCAGCAAGGTTCCCACGGCTTTCTCTAAGGCAGCAATATGACGACTCAGCGACGGCTGCGACATATGCAGGCGCTCCGCTGCGCGATGGAAGTTCTTCACTTCAGCCAGCGCGATGAAGTAACGCAGCGGCTTAATATCCAGCATGATTCATTTTTCGTATCAATCCCGGTCAGATTTGCTATTGGAACTGTATCAGGAAACACTTTACAGTCCTCCAGCTTAACGGGAGGACATAATGTTAGCTACGTTTCTGATTCTTTTGCCGGTGTTCGGCTTAATTGTGGCGGGATACGCCTGTCGCATGTTGGGGGTACTGGGGCCCACTGCTGCCACTGAACTGAATAAGTTCGTGGTCTGGCTGGCACTGCCTGCGTTGTTGTTTGACATCATGGCGCATACGCCATGGCACACCATTTATCAGCCGGGATTTTTCTGGGCGTTTGCCCTCTCCTGTGCTGCGGCTTTCGTCATCGTTTTTGCCTTTCAAAAGGCCAAAGGCAAGTCCACTGCCGATGCCAGTGTCGACGGGGTTGCTGCTGCTTATCCCAATACCGGCTATCTCGGTTTCCCGTTATTGCTGCTGATCTTTGGTAAGAGCAGCCTGATCCCAACCACCACTGCCACCATTGTGGTCGCCTGTATCTTGTTTGCGATAGCCATCGCGATGATTGAAATTGGCTTGCAGAGTGAGCGCGAATTTCATCGACTGGCCATTAAAGTCCTGCGCGCCATCCTTAAAAACCCGCTGATTATCTCACCGTTGCTGGGCGCAGCTTGTTCCAGCGCGGGATTAACATTACCTGATAGCATTGAGACATTCCTGAAGATGCTAGGTGGCGCAGCCAGTCCCTGTGCTTTGGTTTGTTTAGGGGTGTTTCTGGCCAGCAGGCAGAAAGCTAAATCCAGCGAACTGCCAAGTGGCGCGAAAATGAGCGTTTCCACCGTCGGGTTAGTTGTGGTTGCTAAATTGATCTTGCAGCCATTGCTAACCTGGCTGCTGGCCGTGTGGTTGTTTCATCTGCCCGATGACCTGACCAAAATGGCGATTCTTCTGGCGGCATTACCCACTGGCACCGGGCCGTTTATGCTGGCGGAGTACTATCGTCGCGATGCACAGATCACGTCAGGCGCGATCCTGATTTCAACCGTGTTATCGATTGTCACCTTAGTAGCTATTATGCACTTTATGCAGGTCACGCCGGTCGCATAACGGATGGGCTACTCCCCGTTAAGCCGCTGCTGCACTGCATCCAGAAAGAGCCGTAGCGCCGCCGGTTGCCGTTCTCGCGACATATATAAACCGTAGATGCCCAGCGTTTTGGGGGCAAAATCGGGCAGCACGCATTGTAGCTGCCCGCTTTCAATGCCGGCTCGGGCTTCCATCTCCGGCACCATCGCCAACCCACATCCCGCGATGGCGGCATCACATAACACGGACGAAATGCCCGCACTAAAATTGCCACTTACCGCAACCGTCACCGCTTCGCCCTGTGCGTCTTTGAACTGCCAGCTCTGCCCGGCAAAGCGACTGTAGTGCAGGCAATTGTGCTGAGCCAGTGCCTGTGGCGTATCCGGTGTGCCGTGCTCACGCAAATAGCCCGGTGAGGCGCAGACCACCGAAATACATTCGCCAAGCCGCCGCGCAATCGCCCCTGGTTCCGGATCGTCGGTGATACGCACCGCGACATCAATACGTTCTCCCACCAGGCTTATCGGTTGGTTGTTGATTTCAAGTTCAATCCGCACCGCCGGATAGCGTGCCAGAAACGCCGGAATCATCGGACCAAGGATATGGGTTGCGGTGGAATGGGCGCAAGCCACGCGCAACGTGCCCTGCGGCTCTCCCGGCGCGCCCTGCCCGGTGATTTCATCTGCCAGCCGGGCCAACATGCGGGTTTTTTCGAGGATTTTCTCCCCGGCAGGCGTGATGGTGAGGCGTCGGGACGAACGATGCAGCAAACGAGCGCCCGCCCATTTTTCCATCTCATCCAGATAACGGCTGACCATCGGACGTGAGATATCCAGTGCCCGCGCCGCGGCACTCAGGCTGCCCAGTTCGCAAATGCGGTTAAACACCGATGCGGCGGTCACTCTGTCCATGCGTCTCCATCTGATCGTTTTATGAAACTGAGCATCTCTAATTGCGGGAATTCTATCAAACGGCAATTTACATACAATGGCCCTGTTACCTGCCGAAGACCGAATTAAGGACCTTAAAATGAAGATGAAGACCCTGCCGTTGATGATGACACTCGCCGCAAGCCCCGCCTTTGCCGCCCCATTGCATTTAGAGGTCTACAATCCTCAGGAGCAAGGCGTATTCCCGGTATCCTCTACGCTGGTTTCTGGCCCCCATGAGGCGATTCTGTTCGATGCACAATTCAGCCCGAAAGATGGCGAGAAACTGGTGCAGATGATCAAGGCCAGCGGCAAGAAACTGACGCAGATTGTCATCACCTCTGGCGATCCTGATTTCTATTTCGGTCTGGAACCGATTGTCACAGCCTATCCGCAGGTGAAAATCGTTGCATCACCGCTAGTGGTTGAACATATCGAAGCCACCAAAGACGCTAAATTGCAGTACTGGGGTCCGAAAATGCCCGGCGGCGCCCCCGCTCACCTTTATGTCCCGCAGATGACTCATCAAACGGCCTTTAGCGTGGACGGTGAACGCATTGAGTTACGCCATGCCGATGACAAATCAGCCTACGTGTGGATTCCAGCCAACAAAGCCGTATTAGGTGGCACCGCTGTGGCGGCCGGTATCCACGTCTGGACCGCAGATACACAGACACCGGCCAGCCGCGCGCAGTGGCGCAGCGTACTGTCTGAAATTCAGCAGTTGAAACCAAAAGTGGTGATCCCAGGCCACTACATCGGTACCCGTCCAGCGGGAGATCAGGCGGTGACCTTCACGCTCAACTATCTGCAAACTTTTGAGAACGCTCTGCAGAAAAATAAGGGTTCTGCTGAAGTGATTCAGGCGATGAAAGCGGCGTATCCCGGCCTGCCAGACGAGAGTTCACTGGAATTAAGTGCCAAAGTGAATACCGGTGAGATGAAGTGGTGAGGGGAATCTAAGTTCTGAGCGAAAGAGGCCAGACGCCTGATGCGTCTGGCCTGTGTGGTTATTGCAGATGGGTCTTGAGTTCCTCCGCCGCCTGGCGGATGGCGGTGCGAACCGCCGGGACATCACTCAAGCCGTTAAGCAGACCATAATCATGAATCAAGCCGTTATAGCGTGTAACGGTAACATCCACACCCGCAGCGTCCAGTTTGCGTCCAAAGGCTTCGCCTTCATCACGCAATACATCCAATTCTGCCGTCTGAATTAAGGTTGGCGGTAATCCCTGCAATTGTTCACGCGTGGCGCGCAGTGGTGAGGCCAGGATGTTGTTGCGATCGCTCTCTTTGGTGGTGTAAGCATCCCAGAACCACTTCATCATATTGCGTGACAGGAAATAGCCGTTCTGGAACTGGTCATAGGACGCTGTATTGAAATGGGCATCGGTCACCGGCCACAGCATTACATCATAGCGAATCGCCGGGGTGTGCTGTTGCTTCGCTTGTAGAGCAACGGCTGCCACCATATTGCCTCCCACACTGTTACCGACCAGCGCCAGACGCGTGCCATCTACCCCGATTTCGCTACCGTGTTCAGCTACCCAGCGTGTGGCGGCATAGGCTTGATTAATCGCCACCGGGAAGTGGGCCTCGGGTGACGGCGTGTAGTTAACAAATACCGCTGCGGCACCGGATTCCACCACCAGGTCACGCACCAGACGCTCATGAGTCTGGAAATCGCCCAATATCCAACCGCCGCCGTGGAAGAACATAAAGACCGGCAGTGTCCCTTCAGCATGCGGCGGCTTCACGATGGTCAGTGTGATTTTCTGGCCCTGCACATCAATGGTTTTTTCACTGACTAGAGCGGCGGGCAGTTTCACCCCCTTTTGCGCATCAATCAGCACCTGACGTGCAGCTTCAGGAGACAACTGCTCAATAGGTTTACCTCCTCCGCTATTGAGCGCATTCAAAAATTGCTGCACGTGACGCTCTGGCTGAGGTGACGCCGCAAAGCTATTGGTTGCAGCAGCGGCCATGGCAACGGCGATTAATGTGTGTTTGATTTTCATCTGGCATGTTCCTTTTTGTTTTTAGCGATTATATCGCGTGCTATTTAAATGATTAAAAACGTGTGTTGGTGTTCGTGTTGGATTAGAATTTATATAGCGCGCTATTTGATAGCAAGATATTTTTCAGCCTCAAAATGGCAATAAACCATAATGAATTGATTTTAAATAAGAAATAACCGCACAAAATGTTCATCTTCTGTCTCTCCAGCCGTTCTCAGGGCGAATTATGGACGTGGCGGACAACTTGAAGCTCCCGACCGTCCATTCGCCCGTTGCGCATTAATCAGGCAAATTACACTTCCAGCCCCGCACGATACTGCCCCCATTTCAGCACCGAGTTAACGCCAATCGACAAAAAAGGCTCGGCTGGGGTTTGATTGGGGCCGGGTGATTGGGTGAGAAAATCGATCAGATCGTTGCGTTCGCCGGCGATCATATCTGCAATCAACTTGCCCGTTGCTGTACCGCGCGTAATGCCCAGACCGTTACAACACAGCGCACCATAAACATTTGGTGCCAGTTTGCCGAAGAAGCCTTCATGGTTTTCAGACAAGCAGATCGCGCCACTCCAGGTGTATTCGAAATTAACGTCCGGCAGCATCGGAAAGCGGCGTTCAAACGATTTGCGATGGTTATCCAAATATTGCGTCAGATATCTGGCACGTGGGCGCCCATCGGGATGGAAGCTAAAGCTATTGCGTACCAAAATGCGATTATCCAGCGTGCGACGGATGGTGCTGCCAAACGGATGTGCCGGAATCACGCCCCACACGGGTTGGCCCCCCAGACGCGCTTGCTCCTCTTCAGTCAGCTGACGCGACAGGCTGCCATACAGGAAAGTGGGCAGTAATCGACGTTGTAAGAAACCAAAATGAGCGGCAAAACCGTTATTGGCCAAAACCAGCGTATCTGCGGTGATGCTGCCTTTTTCGTGCACCAGCGTAATTTTGCTGCCGTAATCAATCGAGGTAACGGGCGTGTATTCATAGAGAGTCACGTTGGGCGGAAGACTATCCGCCAGGCCTTTCACCAAAGCAGAGGGTTGCAGCAGAATGGTGCCGGGAATAAACAGCGCCTGTTTGTAATAAGACGTCCCAATATGATCCGGCAGATCTTGACCGGAGATCATCTGAGAATCCCGGCCTATTTTTGCCAGACCATTGCGATAGGCTTCCAGAATCTTCGTGCCCTCCTCACCTACCGCAGCCTGATATTTTCCGGACTCCGTCATCTGGCAATCGATATGATGCTCCTGCACGATTTGACGCAGCGTGTTCTGCCCCAGCGTATTGAGCGTGAGGATTTTATTCGCGATGGTGACATCCCCGATATAATCTTTCGCGCCAATATCATGCGGTACATCAATGGCGAAACCCGCGTTACGCCCTGCCGATCCAAAACCGACCTCTTGTGCTTCAATCAGCACCACTTCGTCATTGGGGAAGTTCAACGCTAACTGTCGTGCCGCTGCCAGACCGGTTAAACCTGCTCCAACAATCGCGAAACGTGCTTTCTTTTGACCAATATGCGCCGGGCGCGGCGTGCGTGCCGCACTGGTATGAAACCAACCAGGCATTGAATCATCTGCAGGTAGTGAGGTGATCTTTTGCAATTCCGTTACTCCAGTACACTTTTTGAGTGGATGGCTGCTTAAAAGCAGACACCCTGTAGGGTTTAGTTGTGGTGTAAAGCGTAAAGCTGAGATGCATTTTTAATGTATATTTCATGTATACATGATGTATCGAAATTTAATGAGGTTGATGAAATGTTGTCAACGCGATCCGTGCAAGGATGCGTAGTTGATCTCAAAAATGAATGAGAGTGATGGCGGGATACGGTGTTATCGCAGGTGATGGCGTGCAGGCAGGATCGGGAGTAGTGCTTAATGGTGCATCAAGGCCCATCACCACCCTTTATCCTGTCATGTAGGAAAGGTTCTGGCGTGAGCCTTGCTGGCGTTATTTCTTCTTCTTGTTCAGCATTGACTGCAAATCAGCAAAGGGATTGTAAGTCGCCGCCCCAACATCTTTCTGCGCGTCCTCTCCCGCCACCACAGTGGTGCCGTACTGGTCTGCTTCGGTGTATTTCGAATGCTCATGGTCATGGCAATACAGGCACAACAACTCCCAGTTGCTGCCATCTTCGGGGTTATTGGTGTGATCGTGATCGATATGGTGAACGGTGAGTTCGCGCAAGTTGGAATAGACAAATTCGCGCGCACAGCGTCCACATACCCACGGATAGATTTTCAGTGCTTTCTCGCGGTAGCCGCTTTCCAGCCGCGCGTAGTTTTTGGGGATCAAAGCCATTGCTGAGAGTACCTGTGACCAAGAAATTTTTAGGATAACGGTTCAAATATATCCCATGTGCGCCCCAGGAGAGAAATGATCGGCGGAAAAACAGTAAATTGATGACATCATCTATAATCCAGCACCATTAATTCTGATAAAAGGACTTCCCGTGTTAGCAAACATCCTTATCTTTATCGTTGCCGTAATACATCTCTACATTTTGGTGCTGGAAATGTTTTTATGGGAAACCAATACAGGTCGTAAAGCGTTTAAACTCAGCGCAGATTTTGCCCGCTCAACACGCGTTCTCGCCGCTAACCAAGGGTTGTATAACGGCTTCCTGGCAGCAGGTTTACTTTGGGGGTTATGGCTGGGCGAAAGCGGTTTGCCTGTCAGTTACTTCTTCCTCATTTGCGTAGTGATCGCTGGAATTTTTGGTGCTGCCACCGCCAGCCGCAAAATCCTCTATGTGCAGGCTCTCCCGGCTTTGCTGGCGTTAGTGGCGTTATTGATGCGTTAATCCCCTGCTTGAAGTGATCGCGCCCCGCATTACGGGTATAATCCCGCGATGGTTTTCACGGGTTTAGAGACGAAGATGACAAAACTCACCTTGCAAGAACAGATGCTTAAAGCAGGACTGGTCTCCAGCAAAAAAATGGAGAAGGTCCAGAGAACAGCGAAGAAATCACGCGTGCAGGCGCGCGAAGCCAGAGCGGCGGTAGAAGAGAACAAAAAAGCGCAAGTTGAGCGTGATAAACAGTTAAGCGAACAGCAAAAGCAGGCAGTGTTAACCAAAGAGTATAAAGCTCAGGTGAAGCAACTGATTGAGATGAACCGCATCACCGTCGCCAAAGGCAGCATTGATTTCAATTTCACCGACAATAATCTCATCAAAAAAATCGCTGTCGATAAGCAGACACAAACCCAGCTGATTAATGGTCGTCTGGCCATTGCGCGCCTGGTCACGGATAGCAGCGGTAAAAGCGAGTACGCAATTATTCCAGCGGTCGTTGCCGATAAAATTGCCCAACGCGATGCCGAAAGTATTGTGTTGAACAGTGTCGTAAGTCAGGACGTGCAGGATGAAGATGACCCGTACGCCGATTTCAAAGTGCCTGATGATTTAATGTGGTAATTAAGTTGCCAGGTTCAGAACGGACTGGCATTACGTGCCTCGATTAACGTTCCGCTGATGGGATGTACAAAATGCAGTTCACTGGCGTGCAACATCAAACGCCGAGTCCCTTCAGTCCCTGGTGATTTGAGCCCGCCATACAGGTCACAACCTAAAATCGGGTGCCCCAATTGTTGGCAGTGAATACGCAACTGGTGGGTGCGCCCGGTCTCCGGAAAGAGTTGCACCCGCGTCAAGGGTATTAACGTCCCGTCCTCCGCCTTACGCGTGAAGCGTTCCACCACCTGATAGCGTGAGCGTGCTGGTTTGCCGTTAATCGGGCAAATCGACATCAAGGGAAACATTGCGGGATCTTTAGCGATCGGCGCGTCTATTAGCCCTTCGTTTTCATCAAGATGTCCGTAAAGTAAGGCACTGTAGATTTTGGTCACGGTTCGCGCGCTAAACTGCTGGCAAAGCGCAGCATTGATGGCCTTGTTGAGCGCGATCACCATTAAACCTGACGTACCAAAATCAAGACGATGAACCAACGTACAACCGGGGAAAGTCTTCACTAACCGATAATGCACCGAATCGAGATTCTGTGGATTTTTCCCCGACAGACTCAGCAGTCCGCTGGGTTTGTTGATCAGCAACAAATGCTCATCCTGATAAAGCGTTTCAATCTGCTCATCACAAGGCGGGGCAATGAAAGTATCGAGGATGGGTGACATTTGGCTGCCCGGCTGGAAAGTGGCTGCGGATGATACCCCATTTTGCGCCGAACCACGAATTTACCCCTTCACTCGCACTCTACAAAATTCTCGTCCAGACTTAGCGCAAAGGCATAGTCTGCGCGCGCATTGTGCATTACACTGCGCGCTGCAAAAAATTGAGCAAATAAACGATTAAGTAGGCGGTAATGGCGATGAACGGAACAATCACAACCTGGTTTCAAGAAAAGGGTTTTGGATTTATCAAAGATGAAAACGGTGATAACCGTTATTTTCATGTGATTAAGGTCGCCAACCCTGATCTGATCAAGAAAGATGCGGCGGTGACATTCGAACCCACCACCAACAACAAAGGCCTATCCGCCTTTGCGGTGAAAGTCATCCCGGATAGCAAATACATCTTTATTGCTGGCGAACGCCTCAAGCTCACATCGATCAAATCCTTCGTGGTATACAGCGAAGAAGAGCCGGTTGATACCCGTATTGATAAAGAAAACACCGTGCTGTCTGTGGGCATCCTGATGAACAATATCAAGCCAAAATCAGATGTGAAACCTAATGAGATGCGCTCCGTGAAAAAACTGGCGGTGACCACCTTCCAGGGCACAACCTTAATCTTTACGGAAGATGAGATCGACATCGATGCCGCCGTTAAGATGCTTAAAGTCTAAATTGGGAAGCGAAGAATGAGACCTCAAATAGCACTGAAATATTATGACATCGCCGAAGAGTACGCATCGGAATCAGAATATGATGTCAGTGAAGCAGAATTTGAAGCACTGGCACACTATTTCCAGCTGTTACTCACGCGTCTGTCGAATAACGAAGAGATCAGCGAAGAATCACAGCAGGAGATGGCCGTTGAAGCGGGTATTGAAGCGCGGCGAATCGATGAGATTGCTAACTTTTTAAACCAGTGGGGCAACGAATAAGCGTTACTGGATGAGTGTAGCGGTGCGCATCAATGCGCACCTGTCTAAATTAAGTCAACGCTTAGCGCTTATTCCCTTCCGAAGACTGCACCAGATCATCCGCTGTTAGCCCCTGCGGCGCGATAAAGATTTCCATGTTCTCGCGTGACAACTCCCAATGCTCGAACACTAAATCGACCACCTTCTGTTCATCCCGCGCTTCTATCGCCTGAATAAAAGCATCGTGGTGCTCTGCCGCCAGCAGCAAACGGCGCTCCATATCTTCATTCTGCGGGCGGAAGAACGTGTGGCCGATACGACAATGGTCAATCAGTAAGCGTCCCAGGCTGGGCTGCAAATAGGGATTGCCCGCCATTTCGCCCATAATTTCGTGGAATCGGTTGTTCTCCAGTGCCAACGCTTCTGCGTCGCGACTTTGCACGGCTTTACGGAAGCGCTTTTGCGTTTCCTTAAGGGACTTTAACTGGGAAGGTTTCACGTTCTGCACTGCCAGGCGGCCGGTTGCGGCATAAATCATCGGCGCGACCAGGAAAAAATTGCGCAGTGTGGAGTGGCTCATCGGGATGACGCGAACACCGCGTTTCTCAACAATTTCCAGATAGCCTTCCCCGGCTAAACGCTGGAACACTTCACGTACGGGCGTGCGAGACAAACCGTATTGCCCGGTCAGGCTGGCTTCATCTAACAGTTCGTCAGGGTCCAGTTCCATGGTCAAAATAAGGCGTTTTAAATCTTCATATAACGCGGCTTTTCCCGATCGCAATGTGACCTCCTGTGATGAATAAACACGCTCAACTCCTGCTTAACCTACAGAAAAAGTGTGTATACGGCAAAAATAATCACAGCATATTGATCGCATTCTTATGCGCATCACACATCCTGGTCATGAAGCATAACAATGCGTTACCGGGCAGAATGCCTGCCATCTCTGGCAGGCGGATAAGAAATTATTCGGCAGGAACATCGATCCAGATGGTTTTTAACTCAGTGTACTGGTCGAGCGCAAAAACGGATTTATCCCGCCCGCCAAAACCGGACTGCTTATACCCGCCAAACGGTGTAGTCGCATCCCCTTCACCAAAGCAGTTAACCGTTACCGTGCCAGAACGCACCGCACGAGACACGCGTATCGCACGGCTCAACTTACCGGTGTAGACCGAAGCAGCGAGGCCGTAATCCGTATCGTTGGCTAATGCGATAGCATCTGCTTCCGTTTTGAAGGTGGTGACACACAGCACTGGACCAAAAATCTCTTCACGGAACAGTGCACTTTTCGGCGTAACACCATCAACAATGGTCGGCTGCACGTAAATACCGCGATCGGTAAATCCGCCCTGAATAACGCGTAATCCTTCTTTACGTGCCGTTTTCAGGTAATCGCTGACCTTGCAGAAATGCTCGGTGGAGATCATCGTGCCAAGGCGATTTTCAGGATCGAGTGGATTGCCCATACGCCACGCAACCAACTGATCGGCCATCAATGCCAGCAGCTTGTCTTTGACATCTTCGTGCACTAGCAAGCGCGATGTCGCGGAACAGTTCTCACCCATATTCCAGAATGCGCCGCTTAACACGTTGGCCGCTACACTCGCCAGATCCTCAGCATCTTCAAACACCAGCGCCGGGTTTTTACCCCCACACTCCAGCACAATCTTTTTCAGATTGGACTCCGCCGAATAGTGCAGGAACCGTCGACCGGTGGCGGTCGAACCGGTGAAACTCACCATATCGATATCAGGATGTAAGCCCATTGGCTCACCCACGTCTTTGCCCGTGCCGGTCACGATATTCAGCACGCCGGCAGGAATGCCCGCCTCGTAAGCCAACTCTGCCACGCGCAGCGCAGTCAGTGAGGTCTGTTCTGCTGGCTTCACCACCACTGAACACCCTGCGGCCAGGGCCGGACCGATTTTCCAAGCTAGCATCAGCAGCGGAAAGTTCCACGGCAATACGCAACCGACCACACCAATAGGTTCTCGCACAATCATCGCCATTGCCGTACTACCCACTGGGGCCGTTTGGTCGTAAAGCTTGTCGATGGCTTCCGCATGCCAGCGGATAACATGGATGGTCTCCGGCACATCGACGGCCAGACATTCACTGACCGGTTTACCGCTATCAAGACTCTCCAGCACCGCCAACTGCGTGACTTCCTTTTCCAGCAAATCCGCTAACTTCAGCAAGACTGCTTTTCGCTCGCCAGGATGCAGTTGGCTCCAGCTTCCTGCTTCAAATGCACACCGCGCGCCCTGCACCGCCACATTGACGTCATCACGGTTACAGGCGGCAATGTCTGCCAGCACCTCACCGGTTGCCGGGTTAGTGGTTTCCAGCGTGTGGCCGGATTGAGACGCGGTGAAGCGTCCGTTAATAAAGGCCTGATGGGGAAAGCGCAACTCGCGCGCGATATTGACAACATCGCTCAGCGTTTGGACTTGTTTCATGCGCATTCCTTACAGCACGGCAACAGCAGCAACATTGCGTTTTACATCGGCGATCACCGCCTGCAACTGCGCTTGCTCTTCTTCACTTAGTGCTTGCAGAGGAGCACGCACTGGGCCCGCGTTCAGCCCCGCCAGCTCAACACCGTGCTTGATAGATTGCACAAATTTGCCCCCGTCCAGGAAGTTCATCAGCGGCATCATGGCGGCCATGATGTTGCGACCTTTATCGAAATCCTTCTCCACCACGCAGGCGTTATAGAGCGCAACATGTTCACGTGGGATGAAGTTAGAACCCGCGCACACCCAGCTGCGCGCGCCCCAAGCAAAGAACTCCAGCGCCTGGTCATCCCAGCCGCACGACAGCGCAATGTTAGGGAACTGACAGGCCAGCAGGTGCAGATTATTGAAATCACCTGAGCTCTCTTTAATCGCCACCACGTTTTTCGAGCGGCTGACTTCGCGGAAGTAGGTTTCACCCATGGTGATGCCCATACGCCCTGGATAGTTGTAGAGCATGATCGGCAGCTGTGCGGCCTTATCCACGCTCAGCGCATGGTGCGCGTTTTCCATTTCGGTTGGCAACGCATACGGAGGAGAGGTAACCAGAATGGCATCGGCCTGATGGTCACGGGCATGAGTGGCAAACACGATGGCATCTTCAGTTCGAATGGCACCGGTGCCCACAATCAGTGGCAGGCGGTTGCCGATCACTTTGCGTGCGTGCTCAACCAGAGAAAGACGCTCTTCTGCGCTTTGTGCATAATACTCACCGGTAGAACCACCAATGATAATGCCGTGCACCCGCGCTTCAATCAGTGACTCCAGTACGTTGGCAAACGCAGCGAAATCAATGCTGCCGTCTGCAGCGTAAGGGGTAATCGCGGGGGTGTAGATACCTTCAAATGTCATCATCAGACTCTCCAGGGTGAAATCAGGGCCATATGCAACGCGATGAGGTTGCGTTTGTTAAAAATTTGCACAAGGCGCGCAGTGAGGTCAATTGGTGAGACTTTTTTGTATACATTAAAAATACAAAGGAAATACGATTTGATGGGATATTTCTACAGGAGAAAAATTTTTATATTATTATTTTCATATAGTTATGCATTTTTTATTGGCGTAATAATTTTCTAAACGATTTAAGAGAGCGATCACATTCCCTGACTTTTGCCCTTTTTAACGTCTTTACACTGTGCATCAGGCGGCATAGTTTGATGCTGGTTTTAACCTGAATTTAACAGGTCTGTGTTCCCCCCTGGGGGTGAACAGTAAATCCAAACGAGGTAGTGGGTTATGCCCCAGAAAAAAGCGACGCTCATCGGTTTGATTGCCATCCTGTTATGGAGTGCAATTGTTGGCCTGATTAAAAGTGTCAGTGAAGGTTTTGGCCCGGTTGCAGGGGCGGCATTGATTTACAGTTGCAGTGCTCTGTTGCTGTTGTTTACGGTGGGCTTCCCGGATCTTCGTAAGTTTCCACGCAGCTATTTGTACATCGGCAGCGCGTTATTTGTCTGTTATGAACTTTGCCTCTCGCTGTCACTGGGTTTTACCCATAACGGTCGTCAGGCGATTGAAGTTGGCATGGTGAATTATTTATGGCCAAGTATGACGATTGTGCTGGCGGTGATCGTTAACAGGCAAAAAGTCAGCCCTTTAATTATCCCCGGCGTTATTTTGGCCGTAGCGGGTATCTGTCGTGTTTTGGGCGGCGACCAGGGGTTCTCATTCGCTGAAATCACCCATAACGTGATGAATAATCCTTTAAGCTACGGCCTGGCGTTCAGTGGTGCGATAATTTGGGCAATTTATTGTGTGGTGACGAAAAAAATTGCCAACGGTAGTAATGGCATCACGCTGTTCTTTATTTTAACGGCATTAACGCTGTGGATTAAATTCCTGTTGTCACCGCAACCGCCGTTTGTTTTATCACTACAAGTTTGGATCTGCCTGGCACTGGCCGCCATGGCGATGGGATTTGGCTATGCCGCGTGGAACGTGGGCATACTGCACGGCAACGTGACTTTGCTGGCGGCAGCGTCTTACTTTATCCCGATTATTTCCTCCGTTTTAGCGGCTTTTATCCTGAGTTCACACCTGACGATGTCGTTTTGGCAAGGTACCGCGATGGTGAGCCTCGGCTCGCTGGTGTGCTGGTGGTCCACCCGTCTGGTTGAGAGCAAACATTTAAGCCGTAACGTTTCCGAATAAATAAATAAAAGGGAGGAACATCACCTCCCTTAATAAAAACAATGAATAGCAGCCATTTTATCTATCCGACTACCCTACACCGGAGGAATCTGCTTATGACGCATTTCACCTGGCACTTATAAGCGTAATACATCACGATCTTATTATCTGTTCTGGATAACGTTTTAAAGATCGCTACAAGTTTATATTCATTTTAGCGCGCTGATAAAACCAGGCACGCGTTGCTTTCGTGCCTGATTCAGGCGCGCCGGCAAATTGATTCGTCAGCGCCGAAAAAGACAGGAGTAATAAATGTCCAATAACATTTCTGTTGAAGATGTTCCCCTGAGCCGTTTCCATCGTTTATTAACGGTGCGTTCTGGTGGCGGCTCTTTTGTGGATGGCTATGTGCTGAGCATCATTGGCATTGCCATGACTAAAGTCTCTCCGGCTTTGGGTCTCAATCCCTTTTGGGAAGGCTTAATTGCCGCATCCGCTTTAATTGGTATTTTCTTTGGCGGCTTTATTGGCGGTGCACTGACCGATCGTTTGGGCCGCAAAATGCTCTACTTCGTGGGTCCTACGCTGTTTATTGTTTGTTCGCTGGCGCAACTGTGGGTGGAAAGCGGAGAAGTGTTGTTTGCCCTGCGTTTCCTGAATGGCGTGGCTGTCGGGATTGAGTATCCAGTGGCGACTGCGTTTTTGGTTGAGTTTATGCCGAGGAAATCACGTGGACCTTGTCTCGCCACACTGACTATTCTGTGGTTTGCCGGTGCTGCAACCGCCTACTTGGTGGGGGAAGCCATTCTCAATTTCGGCGGTGCAGACGCCTGGCGCTATACGTTGGCGAGCACCGCGGTGATTGGCACACTGCTGTTTTTGGTGCGTCTGGGTACGCCCGAATCACCACGCTGGTTGATCAGTAAAGGGCGCGACCAGGAAGCGGAAGCAATTATCCGCCGTGTTTACGGTGCCGACTTTAGTCTGAAGAACTTGCCCGAGCAGGCGGAAAATAACCAACTGTCATTTGGGCATTTACTGCACTCAGGCTACGGAAAACGCATGGCGTTTGTGACCATCTTCTGGACCTGTTCAGTGATTCCGGTATTTGCGGTGTATGCCTTTGCCCCGAAGGTGCTGGACGCCCTCCATCTCAGCGGTGACTGGGCATCTTACGGCTCCATCGCGATTACGCTGCTGTTTGTGGTTGGCTGTATCATCGCCACCCGTCTGGTGAATACGCTGGGAAGACGTAAATTGTTGCTACACAGCTTCCTGTGGTCAGGGCTCGCACTGCTGCTGTTAGGTGCTCTGCGCGATGGGCCGTCGATGATCATTCTGCTGATGTTTGGCGCGTACGCGCTGTTTATTGGCGGTGCTCAGGTATTGCAGTTGGTCTATCCCAACGAGATTTTCCCCACCGAAATTCGTGCAGGGGCGGTAGGGGTTGGCACGTCGATGTCGCGCATTGGTGCCGCTGTGGGCACATATCTGGTTCCGGTTTCACTGCAGACGATTGGTATCGGCCATACCATGTATATCGCCGCAGGTATCACCTTCTTTGGTTTAGTCGTGTCCTGGTTCCTTGCTCCTGAAACAGCGGCGCAAAACCTCAACGATGCGGCGTCGCTAGATGAAAACACCGGACACCCACCCGCTGCACGCACCTTGTCGAAGCACGCGCGTTAAGTGAGAGGGGGCCAGCGCCCCCTACTCTTTGACCAATCGTTCAACCTCACGCCGACGTTTGCGAAATGAACTCGGCGTTTCGCCATACTGCTTGCGAAACCAGGCAATAAGATGCGAGGCATCGGCAAAACCGGTTGCCGCGGCAATCGCATTAATGCTGTTACTGGAGTCTGCCATCAGTTTACGCGCTCGCTCAAGCCGCATTCTTCGCCAGTACACCGCTGCTGAATAGCCAGTACATTGAGTAAAAATCAAATTGAGCTGGCGGAAAGTGACACCAGCGAATTCTGCCACGTCTGCCAGAGGTATCGGCGAATCAAGGTGGTGTTTCATAAATTCAATCACCTTATTCACCTGATCATTTTCGTACACGTCCGGTTCGTGCAGATTTCTCTTCTGCTGCGTTTTTTTAACCGGCGCTGCGGGCTCCTCGACCAGTAAGTACTTGAGCACTTTTTGCGAGCGCACCACGCCACAATGCTGGCGAATGAGGTCGGCGGCCAGATCAATTGCCGTCCCGCCGGGACAGGAGATAATGCCGCCGTCTTTGATATAGGTTTTATCGATCACCGGAATCGCCTGTGGGAAACGCAGACGGAATTCATTACGGGTAGTGAAATGGATCGCACAATGGCGCCCATCCAACAATCCCGCGTTACCCGCGACAAACGCGCCACTGCATAGTGTGATGATCGGGATATTGCGTGCGTGCAATGCCCGCAGCGCTTCCAGAAGCCAGAGCGGTGACTGACGCGTCTCCTCCAGCAAGCCGCCTGCTACCACGAAATAATCCCAGTTTTTAGTAAAATCGAGGTCGGCAGTGGGAGAAACCGGCAAGCCACAGCTGGCCGTTACCGGTTGGTTATCGCAGGTCATCCACTCCCAGCGGCAGAAGATCTGGCGACTGCTGAAAGATTCATCCGCCGCAAAGCGCAGTGATTCCACCAGCCCGGCTACCGAGGCCAATGTGAAGCTTTTCATCAGCAAGAAGCCGATGGTGAGATCCGGTTGCGGATCGCTGGTGCGGTCAGCGTCGTTTGGTTGCGGCATCATTTTAGGGTTCCTGCAATCCACCCAATTTGCTCAGTAAGCGTTTTAAATCCGTAATATCCTGGCTATCCAGATTGGCGATAATCATTTGTTCGGCAGCTTTTGCTTGTTCGATCATCTGCTTGAGCATGGCTTCCCCTTGCGCGGTCATCGAAACCAGCTTACGCCGACGATTACCGGCGTCAGTTTCCACCTGAAGCAACCCACTTTTGGTCATACGATCGATGAGGTAAGTCCCCGTCGCTTTATCAAAACCCGCACGGTTACCCAGCGTTTGTTGGTCGCAGACATGGTCTTCTGCCAGCACCACCAAAACCGCGTATTGCACGGCTGAGAGCCCAGTATCCACGCATTGTGACCAACAAAATGTTGAGTGCTGCCCTGCACGTCGTACCAAGTGCATTAACGAACAATCGCCGTGCGGCCACAAGGGGGCAGCGATAATTAAGTCGGGATTTTGTGACATGGGTACGCTTGACTCCTTAAAATGCCAAATATATAGTTCGAGAACAAACAGTTCGACAACAAACTATATCACTGATGGTGTTGGGCGTTAACCCATATCGCGTGATCATATCAGTATTGAAACAGGGAGAGAGGGATGGCCTGGTATAAAGATTTGCGTGGTTTTATCGCGGCGCTCGATGAAATGGGCGACATTATGCATGTTCATCGTGAGGTGGATGGTGATTTCGAACCCAGTGCCATTACCCGCCGCAGCTATGAAATCCAGTCTCCTGCGCCGTTGTTCCATCGCGTGACGGGCGTGGCACCCGGTTTTCGCCTGTTTGGCGCGCCAGCCGCTTTATCCTCTCGCCGTGAGATGCCTTATGCACGCGTCGCCATGTCGTTGGGTTTAGCGCCTGAATCCAGCGGTCCTGACATTATTGAAGCGCTGTCAGCCGCTCGGTGTAAACCGGGTATTCCTCCGGTGCGCGTAACGTCCGCTCAGGCAGAGTGTCAGCAGAATATTTTGCGTGGTGAAGCCGCGAATCTTGACCGCTTCCCTATTCCCTTTGCGCATGATAAAGATGGCGGCCGCTATGCCAATACCTGGGGTACGTTGATTGTCAAAACGCCTGATGGCAAGTGGGTCAACTGGTCGATTGCACGAGTAATGAAAGTCGACGGTAAACGCATGGTGGGGTTAATCGTACCCAGCCAGCATATTGGTCAAATCTGGACACAATGGGTGGCACGTGGCGAGCCGATGCCTTATGCGTTGGTACAAGGCCCTGCACCCGCCATTTCCTGTGTTTCTGGCATCCCTATTCCCGCTCATGCCGATGAAGCGGACTACATTGGCACACTGGCCGGCAAACCGATCCCGGTGGTAAAAGCCATCAGTCTCGATCTTGATGTGCCAGCCAGCGCTGAAATCATCATTGAAGGTCACGTATCGATTGAACGCGACTGTCAGGAAGGCCCTTACGGAGAATATGGCGGCTATCTCGGGGAAGGCTCGTCGGCGCAGCCTACCTTCCATGTTGAAACCATTACACATCGCGACGATCCTATCTGGCCGATGTCGATCACCGGACGTCCGAGCGATGAATCACATACGCTATGGGCCATGGGTCTGGCAGCTGACGCGCTGACTCATCTGCGCGAAGCCGGACTGCCAGTGAGCACGGCCTGGATTCCTGAGGACTCAACGGTACACTGGTTGCTGGTGATGATGCCTGAAGACTGGCGTGAACGCTTGCCGGGTATGAGCAGTCAGGCATTAGCCCAGCGCATTGGCGATGTGTTGTTCAATACCGATGCGATGGTATTTATCCCGAAAGTGTACGTTGTGGATGATGATTTTGATCCGACCAATTTGCGTGAAGTGGTATGGGCATTATCGACGAGAGTGCATCCCGTTGGCCGCCGTGTCGTGTTTGACGATCAGCGCGTGATTCGCTTGCCACAGTGTTATGACGAAGCAGAATATGTCGCAGGCACGGGCGCTAAAGTGGTGTTTGATACTTTACAGGCTCAACGTCATTTGCATGCATCATTTGCGCAGGGTTATCCCGAAGAGGTGCGTCAACGTGTATTGGATAACTGGTCGGAATAGCCTGCCATCTAGGGTGTTCTTTGCCTGTCAGAGAACATCTTGCGATACACCGACGGTGTCATTCCTGTGACTTTCACAAACGCACGGCGCAGCACATCAGCGCTGTGATAACCACAAGCGGCGGGAATGGCCTTCAGGGGCATCGTACCCGCTTCCAGTAAAGCGCGAGCCTGCTCAATGCGTGCATTCTCCAGCCAGTTTCCTGCTTGCACATCCATCTGCTGTCGAAATAAGCGAGCGAGGTGGCGCGTGCTGATTCGCATATGATCGGCAAGATCCTCTAACCCGCGAATGCTGGGTAAATTCGCCAGCGCCCAGCGTTGCATCTCCTGAAAAGCACTGCGTCCTGCCAGGGCTACCTGCGGCTTGCGGACAAAATGGGCCTGCGTGACAGGACGCTGGAAGAACATCACCAGGTTGGCAGCGATATGCTGCGCCACTTCGCGCCCCAGGTCCTCTTCCACCAGACGCAGTGCCATATCCAGCCCTGCCGTCACACCAGCTGCCGTGCGCAGTGGGCCATCTGCAACATAAAGTGCATCACCCTCCACTTGCGCATCGGGAATTTGTGCGGCTAAACGCTCAGCGCATGCCCAATGCGTGGTGACTTTTTTGCCCTGTAGTAAGCCGGTCTGGGCCAACAACAACGCACCGGTACAGACCGAACCATAACGCTGGCTCCCCTTGCAAAGCTGGTCGATGCGTTCAAGCTGTGATGCGCTTAGCAGCATGTCACTGGCAGCTGGCGCACCGGCAATCAGAAAGGTATGCGGTTGATGGACGTCCGTCAGCACCACGTCGGCCATTAAGCGCACCCCTGATGAACACTGAACCTGCGTATGCTCCAACGACATCACGCGCAAGGTATAAACAGGGCGATTCAGCAATCGATTGGCTTCAGCAAACACATCCAAAGGCCCCGAAAGGTCGAGCAGTTGTGCACCCGGTACTGCCAGTATGGTGAGGTGATGATTCATGCGTTATCCCGTCTGATTAGGTCGCAATGTCCTGAATAGTCGCATTAAGTCGATTAACGACATTATGCGCAAGGTTTAAGCTGGCTGCAACTTCACTGAGCGGAGAGCACACCATGCAATTTTCCATTAACGGCATCACCATCCCAGATAGTCCAATGACCCGTGACGCCACCACGTTCGTTCGCGATACCGAATCCGATCTGCTGTTTCATCACTCCAGCCGGGTTTTCTACTGGGGCGCGCTGGCGGGCCGTCGGTTAGATCTGAAGGTGGATGCTGAGTTGCTATATGTCGGCTGCATGTTCCACGATATCGGGCTGACACATGAGCACTGCAGTTGCGATAAGCGTTTTGAAGTGGACGGGGCGAACGCCGCACGCGATTTCCTGCAGCAATACGGCGTAGAACAGGCAGATATCTACAAAGTCTGGACCGCGATTGCGTTGCACACCACACCCGGCATCCCGCAATTTATGGCACCGGAAATTGCACTGGTCACCGCAGGGGTAGAAATGGATGTGTTGGGCATCAATTATCAGCAGTTCAGTGATGCGGAGCGAGAGGCCGTGGTTCAGCAGCATCCACGTCCGCCACAATTTAAAGAAGAGATCATTCAGGCGTTTTACGAGGGGATCAAACACAAACCCGATACCACTTTTGGTAACGTGAAAGCCGACGTCATCGCGGATAAACAGCCGCAATTCACACCGCTTAATTTTTGTAGCGTGATTCGTCAGTCACGGTGGGTGGGCTGATGTGACGGGGCGATACGCTTCTTAGCAGGCTAATTGATAAGCACTCGCTTAGTCGCACTGAGTGCTGCCATGACATCAATGGCACGCCCGCCGGGAAGATCGCCCTTTCCAGCCGCTTCGCTGTGCATTTGTAAACAGCGGAATAACATTCCCGTCACAAATATAACGTTTATCAAATCAGCAAAATTAAATCATCGATCATTTTCTGTACGGACGGCGCTACGTTGCTAATATAGTGACGCAACACACAGCACTGCGTTGCCTACGAGAATTTTTTCCTTGGTTTAATTACCCCGCCCGCTTAGCGGGCTTCTTTTTGCCTGGCAGACAGGTCAATGTCAAACCGATCGCCTTCTCCCTGCCCAACATCACCCTGGTTATCTGGTAAACTCTCGCGAGCTGTGCCGATAAGGAAACCACTGAGGTGAATAAATGCGTAATCAACTGGATGATGTTTTACAAACTGAGCTGGACAGAATCAACGTAGAAGAGCAGCGTAATGACCGCCCCTACTTTGATATCTCGTTTATCAAAAATTATCCTGGTTTGTTCGGTCTGATGTGGATTCTGTTTATCCTGACCATGGCCCTGCTGATGTATTCCGACTCTTTCGGCGCTATTGAGTATGTTGTCTGCATCCTGATTTTTGCCGTGTGTAATTTCTTCTTTTTCTTCCACGTGAACCCGTCCTACAAAGCCCGAGACATCGATAAAGGGGCGTGGAAAAACTGCTACACCGGTGACTGGTACATGGAAGTGCACGTGCGTGAGGCTTTTATAGATAGCCTGATGACCAGTAATGTGCTGACAGAAAGTGAGAAAACACGTCTAAAGGAGATGCGGGCAAAAAAAGGCTACCTGTACTTTGCCGATATTTATCGTCTGCGGCATTAAGTCATCGCAACGCGTTAAATCCGCCAGTGTTCCAGACCAAAATCAATGATCGCCTTTAATTTCGCACTGGCAAAACGATCCTGGCGGTAAATCATGTTCACGGCACGATTTGGGATGGTGAATTCCGTAAGCAAGGGCACTAAAGCACCGCTGGCGAAGTCTTGCTGCAGCAGCACTTCCGGCTGCATGATCACGCCCGCACCGGCTAACTCAACATAACCAGCGCATTTTTACGCTTAAAACGCACCATAAAGGGCGTCAGCAACGGGGCGCCAATCACCACACCTAATGCGTAGGCTGTGACCAGCATGCCCGCCGATGCCACGCTAATCGACATGTCATGACTAATGTTAAGCAGCATGCCAACAATGACAAACTCTCAGGTACAAATGGCAAAGGCGCCAACCGCAAGGGCGAGTAAGGCAACAGGCATAATCACATCCTATTTATCGGACTCGCAGACAACCCGATGCTGTCTGCTGCTGTGAATGCATTGTTGCTATTCAGGGCTTACCGATAAATGGAAAGGGATTTACTGGATTAGAAAGTAAAATTTTCTAATTAAGATGCTTCGGCCGCTCTGTACGAAACCCTAAGCCAATTATCCGGCCAAACAAGTGGCGTAAGAAAGGGAAGCGACTGATGAGCTGCGGTACTTTGCTGGGAGTGCTGCGCTTTCGTTTATTACTGCTCATTTTGATTTGCAGAAACTGGGTCGCCACCGTGGGAAACTGTCGCCGCCGCTGGACCTTCTGTAGGTCACGCAAAGTCAGTGTGTTGTCCTTCAATGGTTCAATAAGGACGTTGGCAGCCGCCACCGCGTCCTGAATCGCCAGATTCACCCCCACGCCGCCTATTGGTGACATCGCATGGGCGGCATCTCCAATACACAACACACCGTGCTTTGCCCATTGCTCCAACCGATCTATACGAATTGAAAGCAGCTTGAGTTTGTCCCAGCTATCCAGTTGCGCCATTCGCTCCTCGCTGAAAGGTGCAACCTCAGCCATGGTGTGCTTCAGCACCTCCAGGCCCGCATGTTTTAACTCGTCAAACTGCCCTTTTTGAATAGTAAAACCGCACTGCCAGTAATCACCACGATCGATGACGATAAAATTTTGCTTGGGACCTTTATGGCCCATGCCCCATTGAGGATCGTCAGTTTGTTTATCCAGGCGGAACCACAACACATCCCGTGACGAGCCAAAGCTTTTGCTTTGTAGCCCGGCTTTAGCACGCACCTGGGAATTACGGCCATCTGCACCAATCACCAGCGGAGTTTGAATAATCAGCTGTTCGTTACCCTGTAACGTTTTAACGCCCACCATCGCACCATTTTCATAGACCAGGTCAGCAAATGCGGTGGATTGCAGCAGAGTAAAGCCAGGAAAAGCAGCCGCTTTGCGGGCGAGGAAGGTGAGGAAATCCCACTGCGGCATAAAAGCGATAAAACGGCACTGCACCGGCAAACGAGAGAAATCAGCCATGGTGATTTCTTGCCCCGCCACTTCAGCCTGCAACTTTTCGGCCCGCTGATGAGGCAACGCCAGTAATTCATCAAGCAAGCCCAGTTGGCGCATAATTTCAAGCGTTGAAGGATGGATAGTATCGCCGCGAAAATCGCGCAGGAAGTCGGGATGTTTTTCAATCACAACGACTTGTAGACCGGCTCGCGCCAGTAGATATCCCAGCATTAATCCTGCGGGACCACCGCCAACGATACAGCAGTCAGCGGTAAGTTCTGTGGATGGCATCCTGACCTCAGCACAAGGCAATTGATGATAATTGTTATCATTTATATAGCATTGTGGTGCAGAAAATGAGGAGATAAATGCCCCGCTAAAAGTGCGTTAACTGTTCACGTCACCCTTAAGCGCATCAAGGCTGATGACGCATGTCCAATTTAAGCTGCAAAAACGTCAGGTCGAGCCAGCGTCCAAACTTGCAACCCACCTGGTTTAACCTGCCGCCATCGCTGAACCCTAACTTCTTATGCAGTGCGATTGAAGCGCTATTCTCTGACTCAATGCCGGCAATCATCATATGTTTACCCTGTTCGCGCGCCCGTTCGATTAAAGCGAGCATTAGTTGGCACCCGATTCCTTTGCCACGCCCCTCTTTATGCACATATACCGAATGTTCTACGGTATGACGATAGCCATCCCATGGTCGCCAATCGCCGTAGGAGGCGTAGCCGATCACTTGATGCTCCTCGACGGCGACCAGCACCGGGAATCCTGCCGTCTGCCGGGACACTAACCACTGGATACGATTAGCCGTGTCCACCGTATTATCATTCCAGATCGCAGTGGTGTGGAGCACCGCATCGTTGTAGATCTCAGCAATTATTGCTGCGTCACTCTCTTGTGCTTCACGTATTTGCATGATGCCTTCCCCGTCACTATAGTGGATGTTTCGTTTACTATCGTAGTTATCCATTATGTTAGATGAATTGTCCAGAAAAGAAGACGACATCAATGCGCGCATTGGTCAGAACATAAAAATTGAACGTGAGAAACGTGGCTGGTCATTAACCGACTTGGCCGAGCAATCTGGTGTCTCGCGCGCCATGATCCACAAAATTGAACGTGGCGAAAGCAGTCCCACCGCCACCTCATTGGCGCGTTTGGCGGGTTCGTTTACCATGAGTATGTCGCAGCTTATCGCTCTCACCGAAGTTCAACCCGGCACTTTGCTGCGCCATGCACAACAGCCTGTCTGGCAGGACCCGGAAACCGGTTACATTCGCCGGCATGTTTCGCCGGGTGACATTCCGCTGGATGTGGTTAGCGTTGAACTCCCGCCGCATACTGACGTGCCAATGCCTGCCATCTCCTACCTGTCTCGTCGCCAGTTAATCTGGGTGCTGGAGGGTACGTTACGCTTTCAGGAGGGCGATAACCTGTTTGAAATGCAGCCAGGAGATTGCCTTGAGTTAGGTGATCCGGCGGATTGTGTGTTTAGCAATGCCACCGATAGCATGTGCCGCTATGCGGTGATGGTGTTGAAGACAGCCGCGTGAATTTCAATGCGAGGAAACAAACGCGGAAGCCTGCTGCGCAAGTGGCACCGCGAAATTGCGCTGCATGCGTTTGATCTCCTCTGCTGGCGGCAATCCAAACAGGCGTTTAAATTCACGGTTGAATTGCGAGGCGCTCTCGTAGCCCACGGCATGACTCGCGGCGGCTGCCGTCATCTCCTGACGCACCATCAACATGCGCGCCTGATGCAGTCGCACCGATTTCACATACTGCATCGGCGATTGCTGGGTGATGATTTTGAAATGCGCACTGAAAGTCGGCACGCTCATGCCTGCCTCATCCGCTAACTGTGTCAAATTCAGCGTCTGCGCATAACAGGCGTGAATATGGCGGAGCGCCTTGCCCACTTTGCCGAATTGCCCTTGCAGTGTCAGCGCAGCGCGCAATGTTTGTCCCTGCGCCCCTGTCAACACACGATAATAGAGTTCACGCACCAGTGATGGGCCAAGTATTGCGGCATCCAGAGGATGGTTGAGTACGGTTAAAAATCGTAAAACAGCATCACGTAGCGTTTCATCCATCGGACTGGACACCATGCTCTGTGCCGCCTTCACCGCAAGCGGAAGGTGTTGCTGCTCCAGTTCCAGTAACAATGCCGTCGCCAAACTAAAATCCAGATGCATGTAAATCGCCAGCAACGGATGTTCCGCTGTAGCAGCGGTCTCCATGGTGAAAGGCACCGGCACAGAAACCGCCAGGTAGTGCTGCTCATCATAGACATACACTTGATCGCCAAAATAACCGCGCTTACTGCCCTGGCAAACAATCACGATGCCGGGATCGTAGAGTACCGGAGTACGCGCCAGCGGACGATCTGAGCGTAAAATGCGCACATCCGGCAACGCCGTCAAATTGTATCCCTCTTGCGGGGCTAACGTTTTCAGTAGTTGAACCGTGCGTAGCTGCACATTGGAATTAAACATCACACTCTCGCAATCATAAGATTAGGCAATAAAAGCAGAAGATACGGTCTTAAAACGCATTCCTCCAGAGAATAATATGCATTCTTCACTCACTTAGGGAGAATCGCAATGTCAACTTTTAAAACACTTTTGATTACTGGCGTCAGTAGCGGATTTGGCCGCGCTCTGGCGCAAGAAGCGTTAGCAAAAGGCTATCGTGTGATAGGAACGGTGCGAAATGCCCCGTCGAAAACGGCATTTGAACAGTTACATCCTCAACATGCTGTGGCATTTGAACTGGATGTCACCCATTTCAGCGCCATTGATGATCTTGTAGCCGATATTGAAGGGCACCATGGGCCGATTGATGTGCTGGTGAACAACGCCGGTTACGGTCACGAAGGGGTTATGGAGGAGTCTTCTCTGGAGGAAATGCATCGCCAGTTTGATGTTAACGTCTTTGGCGCCGTGGCCATGATCAAAGCCGTACTGCCTTATATGCGGCAACGTCGCCGCGGACATATTCTCAACATCACTTCAATGGGCGGATTTATCACCATGCCGGGCATCAGTTACTACTGCGGCAGTAAGTTTGCGCTGGAAGGTATTTCAGAAACGCTGAGCAAGGAACTTGCTGCATTTAATATTCATGTGACCGCGGTGGCACCCGGTTCATTCCGTACCGATTGGGCGGGACGCTCGATGGTGAGAAGTGCGCGCAGCATCGCCGATTATGATGCGCTGTTCGACCCCATTCGCCAGGCGCGTGAAGAGAAGAGCGGCAAGCAACTTGGCGATCCGCAGAAGGCCGCGCGCGCGATGCTGGCGGTGATAGAGAGCGACAACCCACCCGCTCATCTGCTGCTGGGGAGTGATGCACTGAAACTGGTAAGAGAAAAACTGGCGGCGTTTAGCGCGGAGATTGATGCGTGGGAATCACTGACTCTTTCTACGGATGGCTATTAAACGATAGCCCCTCTTATTGAGGGGCATAATGATTTTGAAACTTCGCTGCCGTAATTAACGCCTCGCCTATTACTTAAGCATCTGTAATTAATAAATTAGCACTTTTTGCAAAAACAGCCTCCATGATGTTCCTTCATATTCTTGTACAGACTGATTAACCTTGTATAACTTTTACGAGCATTTCGCTCGCAAGTTAGCCTGGAGGATGGAACCATGCGTCAGGACAGAAACCTTTCAACCGCCTCAGATGCCATCGCGCGTTATTTTAATGAGGCGTCCTTTCCCTCTCAGCAAGATACCCTCGGGCACATTGTGGTGGAAATATTACGTTCAGGCCGCACGCTCAGCCGCAAAACGCTCTGTACCAAACTGATTTGCCGTCTGGAACAGGCCAATGACACTGAAGAAGCGTTGCACTATCAACAACTCATCGGGTTGATGTTTACTGCTAACCGGGAATCCTGAGAACAGGCGCACGACTCTGCTAACGGACAAAGTGGCTTCCGCCTCATCAGATCTTTTGCTTTAGACTGAACCCACTTTGTTATCTGTCGCGGATTTGTTGCGATAACCAGAGAACATTTATGCATAGAAGTGATGAGGAACGACTGGCCGATATCCTGATGGGCGATGCAGTTCTACAGCTATTGAGGAATGTAGGGCCAGTGTCCAATGATATTCTGCTCGAGAAACTGAGAATCATGGCCTCGCAAGAGTCTGACCCCGCGAGGCTGGAAGCGTTGCGTCTCGCTATGGCAGAAGTCATAAATAATAAGCAGACAGCATCTAGAAATAGCGTAGCGCTAAAGGACGCGGATAACGTCACGCATATTTTCCGTAATCGTAGTCTCACGGGCAAAGACGCACAGCATTAATTCTGGGGCCAGTTGGCCCCTTTTTCTTATGCCTGCAAGTCGTGATGTTGTTGCAATTCATACTCAATAAACGCCGCAATCATGGCGCGGTATACCTGTTCAATAATATCCCCTGAAAGTCCCTGCTCTACGGCTTGCTTTCTGACTTTATCGACAACTTGCTGAACCCGATCTGGCGCTCTGACTGCATCGCTGTCTTTCTTAAATGCGGCAGCGGCTTTGACGCAAGATCCGCGGCGAGCTATCAACGCCACCAACTGTGAATCAAGCCGGTCGATTTCGTGACGTACTGCTTCGATTGAATCAAATTCCATGAAAAATACTCCTTAAATGCTCATTATCGCGAAGTGACTAACAACTTGATGCTCAGGCCTACAAAACTCAGGGCAAACAACCGTCTTATCCAGTGCATGACTTGCGGTTGTTCGAGCACCCTTCTTCGCATCATTGCCGCAAATGCACCGTACAACATGAAGGTAAGCAGTGTCAGCACCATAAAAATCGTGCTCAACAGCAGCATATCCCTTGCAGGCGTGACACTGTCTGTCGCGATAAATTGCGGTAAAAATGCCAGAAAGAACAGCGGCAATTTAGGGTTAAACAAGTTGATAAACACCGCATGTTGGATAATGCGCAGCGGGGATGGCGAGATCGGTTCGACGTCGGAATGCAAAGACCCCCGTTCACGCCAGGTCATCCAGGCCATGTAAAGCAAGTAAATGACTCCCAGCAATTTCAAAAAGTTGAAGGCATAGACGCTGGTATGAAAAACCACAGCCAACCCCAGTAATGCGGCTAAAAGATGCGGCACAATACCGAGTGTACAGCCGAACGCCGTTATCATACTCGTACGCGCCCCTTGCGTAAGACCGCTGGCGATAGTTAACAGGGCACCGGGGCCTGGCGATACCACCACGATCAGCGATGTGGCAATAAATTCAAAACTCAGTTGCATCTGACTTACCTCAGTCGAAAGTGTCGGCTGAGTATCAGTGCCAGGATTTAACGCGTCTTGAACAAAATTGCAGGAGTGTTCATGCCAGAATCGCATTTTGGTAGCGCGCTGGCGTCACGCCCATCTGACGTACAAATGCGCGCGTCAGATGGCTTTGATCGGAAAATCCACTAAGTATGGCCGTATCAGCAAGGCTGTTGCCTTTCGCCAGCCATCGTCTCGCGTGGCGTACCCGCAGTTGCAGTAGATAAGCGTGTGGCGTGATCCCCACTTCTCGGGAAAAGCTGCGCAATAACTGGAAACGGCTGAGATCGCCCAATGCCGCCAATTCTGTCAGGCTGGTTTGCAGCGTGGGTGAGTCATCCAGATACTGTTTCACGCGCTGAATCGAGGGGGTGATAACAGACCGGCTAGGCGAGGTAAGTGAATGGTCACGGCTGAGACGCATCATGCACTGCAACAACGCCTCTTCCAGTAAACCTTGCTCAATACCCGGCTGAGTCATTGAGGAGAAGAGCTTCAGCAACATAGCGCTCAACTGTTTATCTTGCACACAGGGGCGTAACACCGCGTCTCCCTTCTGCTTTTCCATCCTCAACTCCTGCCATAAAACTTCAGGTTCCAGATAGATCATCTGCCAACTGCGTGGGCCATCAAGTGGCATTCCATCATGGATCTCACCGGGATTAACAACGATCACATCACCTGGACCCGCCTCAATCTGCCCCAGTAAGCTCCAGGAACGTTGCGCACCTTGTGAAATGACACCAATGCCATAATGATCGTGAGAATGGCGCGGGAAAGCATGTCCGCTATGTATTGCCATAGCTTCTGTGCCCGTCATTGGACTGCGCAACAGATGGGTTAAATGAATGGGCTTTACCAATTCCGTCATCCCGCAGATAAGTGATGGCGTCCACTTTAGCGGCTTTTTATCCCGATGGGGTAACGTAAAAGGAAAATGCCGGTAATTCACACGATTACTGTCCACATTGAACGGTTGACTGGTTGCATTCAGACCCGGTTACATGAGCGCAATACCAAAGCGTTTCAGCAACGTGGCCCAAAGGAGAAATAACAGAATGGTCAGTAAGCAACTCGCCACCAGCGTTGGCCAAAATCCCCAGCGTTGATAGAGAAAAGGAAATGCCACAAACATCGGCAAGGTTGGCACTACATACCAGAAGGTGTACCACGCGTGGCTGGCAATTTTGGCTTGACTCTGCCCTTCCAGCTTCATCCAGATCAATACCAAGACCGTGACCAAAGGCAGTGCCGCAATCAATCCGCCCAAGCGGTCACTGCGTTTAGCCACTTCAGAAATCAGCACCACCATCCCCGCCGTTATAGCGTACTTTGCGATCAACCACAGCATGCAACACGCCCCTATTTTAAGTAAGAACGAATGACGCTGACGATCTCTTCGAGATCCTGACTGCGCTCAGCTTCCGTCGCCGATTCATTCATCAAATGCTCTTTAATGTGCCCCTCCAGCAGTTCGGCCATTAATCCGTTCACCGCGCCACGCACCGCAGCGACCTGCTGCAATACCTTCAGGCACTCCTCACCGGACTCCATTGCCGTCTCTAGCGAAGCCGCCTGCCCTTTAATGCGACGCACGCGCGTAAGCAGGCTTTTTTGATGCTTCAGTGTATGGCCCATTGTCAGCTCCTGTTGATCTTAATGTATACTGGGGTATAGTATATTTTCTTTGCTTTTTTGATTTTACGGCACTCCAATGCCGCTTTCAACTTATCACGACACAAGATGATGACTATGAACGATTTCGCGGCACTGTTGAATCAGGGCACGTCCAGCGCGCTCCTGTTTATCCCCAGCGCCATACTGCTGGGTGCCTTGCACGGCCTGGAACCGGGCCACTCGAAGACCATGATGGCGGCTTTTATCGTGGCGATTCGCGGTAGCGTGCGTCAGGCGGTGATGCTCGGGTTGGCGGCAACACTATCTCATACTGCCGTAGTGTGGTTGATTGCGATGGGCGGGATGTATCTCAGTCGTCAGTTTACCGCTGAAGCGGCTGAACCCTGGCTACAGCTGGTGTCGGGCATCATTATTTTGATCACGGCGGCCTGGATGGGCTGGCGTACATGGTCAGAGGCGCATGCGTGGCATCACGATCACCATCACGGCCATCACCATGAGCACCATCACCATCACGACTCGCCACATCACCATCACCATCATCATCATCACCACCACGCGGATGATCTTCCTCGCGTCTCTCTTCCCCATTTTGGGGCTGAAAGTCAGGTCTTCCAGGATGCACATGAACGCGCTCATGCAGAAGATATTCGCCGCCGCTTCAATGGCCGTGAAGTCAGCAACCTGCAAATTTTGCTGTTTGGCCTGACTGGCGGGTTGATCCCCTGCCCAGCGGCGATCACCGTGCTGCTCCTGTGTCTGCAGGTAAAACAATTCAGCCTCGGGGCAGCGCTGGTGGTGTGTTTCAGTATGGGTCTGGCATTAACGCTGGTGACAGTGGGTGCCGGTGCTGCGCTCAGTGTTCGCCATGCGACCCGTCGCTGGAAAGGGTTTGCCGATGTTGCGCGTCGTGCGCCTTACTTCTCCAGCGCCCTGATCGCCGTTGTGGGCATCTATATGATGCTACACGGCTTAAACGGTCTCACTCGTTAAGGAAAAAGTCACTATGTCGGTAAAATCGCCCTGCATTGATGTCTGTATCTTTGAGGGTAAAAGTGGTTGGTGCCGTGCCTGTGGTCGCACTCGCAAAGAGGCGCAAGAGTGGCGCAAAATGTCACCCTATCATCGCAAGGCGATTGAACGGGCGTTAAAAGACCGCGTGGCAACCTTAGAAATCAAATAGATGAGGTCATCGGGGTGCTGAATTTTTAGCACCCCATTATCTACAGCAAATTAATGGCGAATTGCGCAGCCACACTGCGACATCTCGCCCGGCACATATTTTCCGTGATGAGAATGGCGCACCTGCAGTTCACCCTGCTGCCAGGCATCGGTTTCGTCAGTTTTGTTTTCCAACAGGCGATTCAGCGCCTCGGTGACCCACAAATCACGTCGTTGTGCCCAACTGGTAAGGTGCCAGGTTGAAGCGCGCGCTTCATCTACATCATCAAACCCCACCACCGCCACATGCGAGCCTTGGCCAAAATCACGCACGGCTTGCAGTGCACCAAAGGCCAACACATCGCTCTCACAGAACAACGCGTTGATACGCTCTGCCGCGCGGGTTGTCTTCAGATAGGCCATCATCGCCTGATAAGCCCGTTCACGGTCGTTCGCACCGGCGGATAGCGCTACTGTCAGCGCTTTCTGCTCTGCCTCTAAACTCGAAATGAACCCAGCCATTTGTTGCACCGGGACATCATTTTCCTGACTATGCATAAAGCCAAACCGCTGATGCCCCTGCGATAGCAGCAATAATCCCATCTCGGCACCGGCATCAAATCCATCGGCGATCACTGTGTTCGCACGACTATCACGGCTTTGGCTTAAATGCACCGTTGGAACCTCTGGCAGTGCCTCCGCAACGGCACTCAGTTCATCGTCAAACAGTGATGTTAGAAACACCAGCCCCGCCAATGGCAAAGCAGCAGTATTGCGCAGCGTGCTTTGATAACTTTCACGGGAATCCACATTCAGCAGTAGCGTAAGGTATCCGCGAGCATTTATTTGACGAGTGACTTCATTCAACATTCTTACGGTATTGGGATTGGTGAATTCATCGCTGACAATACCGATGATGTTGGGATTAACTGCCATGGCCGAGCTCTCCTGCAACTAGCGTGCGGTTATGATTATGTAGGTGACGAAAGTGATTCCACGTTACCCGAATAATCCGTTATCGCCAATCATCAGACTTGTTGTCCATGATGATTTTTAACGCCGTGTCATGGCAAGGCGAACCCCCAGGCCAATAAAAGTCATTCCCACGATGCGGTCTAACACTCTTTGCAATGTGATGTTGCGTGATACCGCACTGGCCGCGCCCCCCGCCAGCAGAGCGAAACAGACGTCAGTCAGTAAACCAATCACGGCGTATGTCAAACCCAACACGAGAAACGAACTGGCATGGTGTGCACCATCGACCACCACAAATTGCGGGAAGAACGAAATGAAAAACAACAATACTTTTGGATTCGTGATGGAGGTGATAAAACCGCGCAATAACAAACTTCGCGTATTAGTGCGAGGAACCTCAATCTTATCATTGCTATTTTTCGGACGGGAAATAAAGGTTTCCCACAGCATTTTACTGCCTAAATAAATGAGATAGGCGGCACCGATATATTTAATCACGGTAAATAACAGGGGGGAGGCCGTGATTAATGCCGTGAGGCCGACTGCACTGGCCAGTGCATGGGTGCAACTGCCTAACGCCACCCCACTTGCCGATATCACACCACTTTTTCGTCCATTCGCCACGCTTTGCCCAACAACATAGGCCAGATCAGGACCCGGTGTGATACACAATAACAGGACTGAAACGATGAAAAGGGGAAATTGAATGATATCCAGCATAGAAATCTCCTTGTTGATGAGAAATCGATTTTATCGTTTAGACTTTAAAGATCCATTTTTAAATTTAAGCCTGATGGACTATTTATTGGCTGATATGGAAAAAAACGGACTCACTGTAACGGCGCGATTTATCGCGCAAAAAAATGCGCCGCTACAGAGGCTAATCATCACTCTTCCAGTAAAATGGCGAATCCACCGTATATCATCCGCCTGCCATCGAAGGGCATATTTTCACCCATCTCTTTCATTCGCGGATCGGCCATCATTTTTTGATTCGCCGCATCACGAACTTCCCTTGAGGGATATTCAATCCAACTGAATACCACCGTTTCGCCCTCCTCCGCTTGCACCGCCCTGTAGAAATCGGTGAGTTTTCCTTCCGGCACATCATCTGTCCAACACTCCACAACACGCGTGGCACCAAACTCTTTGAATAGCGGTGCGGCTTTCGCTGCCATGGCGCGGTACTCCTCCTTGTTGATCTCAGGTACCGCCACAACAAAACCGTCAACGTACGACATAGGGTATTCCTCCGTCGTGATTACTGCGGCCGAAACTGACCGCACCCTAAGGTGTACAAATAACGAACAACTCACGAGCAGCAGGAGAAGATAAATGCGGACTGACTCGCAGATTCCAGTATCCGATCAAATTTACGTTACAATGTGGCCACGATAGTTACGTCATCAGGATTGTTATGCGCATTACCATTGATTCGGCCGATCAACCGTTTATTCACCGCCTGCTGGGCGAAGAGATCGAACAGATTGATATCCCCTCCGCTGACCCACGTTTATCACTGGCGCTGCAGGTTGCTCGCCAGCAGAAAAACCATGAGGCGGATCTCGACTGGAAACGCAACGCCCTCTTTTTATTCTTGTTTGTATTTCTCTACGTCGTACTGGGCGCATCTTTAACACTGGATCTCACCGCGCAGGCACCCAGCCATAAGAGCCTGGTTTACGCGCTGGAAGCGGTACCTGTGTTGATTGCTTTTTCTGGCTTGTTTGTGTCACTGCTATTCTTGTTTTTCACGCGCAGCAGCGCACGCCGCTTGCGTAGCTGGGACCACAGTATTTTTGTTCTGGAAAAATACACCGGCTCCAACCTCTATTTGCAGGTCAATGAGATGGGCGCGCGCACCACGAATTATTCGCAATCGGCCATAAATATCGCCCTGGCGCTGTTTATCTGTGTGACCTGGGTGGTGATGTACAACTACTTCACCTTCACCACCAGCGGCGTCATCGGAAGCGTGATCTCACTGTTTATCACCACCATGACCTACGTCATTTTGGATATTCAATTGTTGAAATCAGGTACATCAATCGCCATCGATGAACCCTTGATTCCTGCCGAGGAAGATAAAGATAAGAAATAACGTCACATCTGAGGCGGTCTCCAGGCCGCCTTGAATAATGTTGCCTATAATCAAACGGACATTCGTCACGATCACGGATGCAGTTTGATTAAGGAGCAGTCATGAAGTTATGGCCTTTAGCCGCCCTCGCCGCGTTATCTCTCACATTGGTTGCCTGTAAGTCACCCACGCCGCCCAAAGGGGTAACGCCGATCAGGCCTTTCGATGCCAGTCGCTATTTGGGGAAATGGTATGAGATAGCCCGCCTCGATCACCGCTTTGAACGCGGCAAAGATCATGTGACCGCCACTTATGCACAACGCAGTGATGGCGGTATCAGCGTTGTAAATCGCGGTTACGACCCGGAGAAAAAACAGTGGAGTGAGAGCGATGGCAAAGCGTATTTCACCGGTAAATCAGATACTGCAGCGCTTAAGGTCTCCTTCTTCGGTCCCTTCTACGGTGGCTACAATGTTATCGCCCTGGATGACGACTATCAGTACGCGCTGGTGAGCGGGCCAAATCGTGATTATCTGTGGATTTTATCGCGCCAGCCCACGCTGCCTGATGCCGTTAAACAGCAGTACCTTGCCATCGCCAAACGCCTCGGTTTTGCCGTGGACAAGTTGATTTGGGTAGATCAGGGTTAATTCTGCATTTTCCAGCGCAGCCAACTATCAAGCTCCTGTTCGGGCAACGGTCGGGAGTGAAAGAACCCTTGAGCCTGATCGCAGCCAAACTCTTTTAACGCCTCCAGCGTCTCACTGTTCTCGACTCCTTCGGCCAACACCACATAATCCAACTCTTTCAGCATGGAGATAATACTTCGAGTGATAATGCGTGAGGCGGTATCGGTTGCAAGGCCGCTAATAATGGAGCGATCGAGCTTGATGACATCCAACGGCATGCGCCGCAGATAACTGATATTGCTGTAACCGGTACCGAAGTCATCCAGCGAAATATCAAAGCCGCGCAGTTTCAGCATTTCCAGCCCTTTAATCGCCGCAGGACTTTCGAGGATACGTTCGGTTTCCAGACACTCAATACCCAGCAGGTTCGTCGGGAGACGAGCCTTGGTCATTTTGCTCTCCAGCCTCTCGGCAAAATCCCCGTGGCTAAAATCCCGTACACTGACGTTAACGGTAATGGGTAACTGAATGCCTTGCCCCTGTAATCGCCTTAAACGTCCAATGGTTTTTTCAATCACCCACTCGGTAATTTCCTGCAGCAGTGAGGTTTGTTCGGCAAGCGGGATAAAGTAAGCGGGAGACAGTTCACCTCGGTTTGGATGACGCCAGCGGATCAACGCCTCTAGCCCGATCGGCAACCCCGTTTTCAGGCAAATTTTGGGTTGATAAACCAGATAGAGACCGTGGTTATGGCGTACCGCAGTCGCCAGATCATTCACTAAGGTAAAGTCATCGGTGCGGCGTTCATCGTTACGCTCACTAAAACTCATGAAAGGTACTGCACGACAGATGGCTTCGTGTAAGGCGCTGACTGCACGGCGCAACACTTCCTGCGGGGATACCTCGGCAGGGAGAAAAACAGCTTCACCGGTATGGGTGGTGAGATCGACAGATAGTCCTTCCCCCATATCCGCATGAACGCCTTCCATCCTGCCCGCCACCCACTCGGCATCGAAGTGGCTGCTGGTCAGCGTTAACAAGGCGAATCGCCCTGTTGCAACCGTGTAGAGGAACTCACTAGGGCCCGGACGCAATCGTAAGGGCAGTAAGGTCGCCATATCTTTGAGAAGCCCTTCGACTGGCGCCATCCCTAACGATCTTGCTAATTCATATGCACGAGGCATATCAATACAGTCAATCAGCACCAGTCGATGGGAAACCTGGTTCCCCGCCACCCGTAGAGTTTGCAGATCACGGATCAATTGCTGGCGATTGGGTAAGCCGGTGATGAGATCGGTAAAGCCAACCGAATGCCAGGCTTCCAGAAAAGAGATCACCAGTTGGGATAACAGCGTCAGGGTAGCCAGTTTTTCCGCGCTAAATTCGCGCGGTTGGGTGTCAACCACACACAGCGTCCCTAAAACATGCCCCTCCTGGGTTATCAGTGGTACACCGGCATAAAAACGAACAAACGGTGCCCCGATGACAAAGGGATTGGTTGCAAAGCAATGATTTTCTAGCGTATCCGGAACGATTAAAGGAACCGCATCTTCAACAACAAACTGACACAATGAATCGGCTCTCACGGATTCGCCAACGGCAAAATCGTGTGCGGCTTTAATGTACTGATAATTATCGTCGAGTACAGAGATGAAGCTGCTGGGTACATCCAGTGTTTTACTCACCAGATGGGTAAATTTACTCAGTACATCATCACGGCAGAGATCAGGAGCACGAAGAGCCTGAAGCGTAACCCCACCATGAACGAATTCATTCGTTACGCTCATGCACAGTCATCCTTTTAGTTTGCAGTCACTGCAAACTAAGATGTAAAAAACAACGCTGCTGATAACAACGGAAACCAACCTCATCGTTGCGCTTATTTTGTTCATTATTGCTTAGCTTAATCGCCATAGTATGCGTGATGCAGAGATTTGTCATGTTTATTTGTCCTGACAATATCCTTACACATACTGCTATCAATATTGATAATTTACCAAGGCGAAGCGTAATATCACATCTAATAAAACCAACCTTTAAACTCTCTATTTTCCCTTAATTAATTCATAACCAGTAATTCGTAGGCTAAGCAATTTTATTAACCACAAATCGAATTACGCCACTGGCTGGAATGATAAGTTAGAGAGGCTCTCTGTGGTTTAGATACTGTGTAAATAAGCTTTAAGACTAAAGAGAATCAAAGTCATAATTTACAGTAAGTTAGATCGTCATTATCAATGATAAGAAAAGCACTCACTTCTTGACTCTACATAAAACCTGCTAAAATACCTTATCAATCATGAGCTGCACTCTGCCTGAGAATAAGCCTACCTCAGACATTAATTAAGAAACATTAACGATTTCTTCCTTAGCATCAATCAGTTAAACCTGTGAAACACTATCTTCTTATCAATCGATTCATTAACTCATTTTATTGGTGAGGGAAATATGAATGGCAAAACAGAAGAACTTAGCAGAAAAAATGTTGTTTTATTATGGGGTTTACTCAGCGGAATTGTTTTACTTTCACTCTACTGTCAGGCCAGTGAGATTAATCTTTATTCAATTAATACAGGTTCGTTTGTCTATCATCTCACGGGAAACCATGGCCAATACACTGAAAATTTTGAGAATAATTTTTTCTCGGTAGAGCGTAAGTTGTCAGAAGACTCAGCCTACAGCGTGCTGCTCGGCACGATGAAAAACAGCTTTGACGATCGCTGTCTGGCCATGGGGGTAAGACGAGACTGGAAAGTCTGGGACAATGGCTGGACGTTTAAAGGCATTTACGGTTACACCGGCGAGTTTTTCTTTGATGCCTTCAAGGATTGCGGCGATCACGGCTCCTATCACGACTTTAAGAAAGCGACCGGGATCGGCTTCTCACCCTATATTTACCATGGATTTCAATATAACTTCACACCCTACTTTGGCATTGAATCAGGGATTATCATACCTTCGGTGTTTGTGATTACCGTGCAGTGGAGTTTTCGGTGAAGAGTACCGGCATAAAAATAAACCGAAACTGATAGCTTTTCGGTATATTTTTTGCGGATCTGTGGTGGGACAATCAGCTGTGTTCTTTTACCCAACGCACAATGTCAGCATGTGTCGCAAACCATGCATTGTGCGATTTTCCTAAGCGGATAATTTCTTCAAGTATCCACACACGAGAACGTGGAGAGATGATATGCGGATGCATGGTGAGTTGGAATAAACCACCGTCCAGATGAGCATATTCAAGTTCACGCCGGAAGATATCAAATACCGATTCAGGTGGGGTGTAAGGCCGATGAGCCTGAAAACGGTTCATCATGAAGTACACCGCATCATCCCTTATCCATTCCACTGGCAATTCAACGACGTTCGTCGGTTCGCCGTCCAGCAGCAGCTCATAGCAATGCTCATCAGCCATCAGTGAGGAGTCATACAACAAGCCCATCTCTTGCGCGATACGTAACGTATGCGGGCTAAAGTCCCATGATGGTGTACGCATCCCTACAGGTCGTTGGCCCAACACCTTCTCCAACGTATCGGCCGACTTCAACATCAGCATGCGTTCATCTTCATAGGAAAGTACGGAATTAAGTTCATGAATCCAACCATGCAGGCCTATTTCATGGCCTTGCGCACTCAGTCGAATCTGCTCCTCAGGATAGAGTAACGCGCAGACGGCGGGCACGTAAAAACTGGCAGGTACCTGATACTTACTGAGTAAAGCCTCGATACGAGGAATACCCACGCGCGTGCCAAATTGCCCCCAACTCATGCGGCCGTATGAGTTGCCACCGTCGCGCAATTCGTTGGATTCATGGTCACTGTCAAAAGAGAGTGCAACGGCGAAATCGGCACCGTCAGGCCAATGGGTGGGCTTAAGCGTTCTCCCCGCTCGTACATGATTCACCTTCTCTTGCCAGATATGATTTGGCCACTGCCAGGGCTGTTGTTCCTGCATTTTTAACTCCCGCCATCAACTGAGATGATTTGTCCGTTTATGAATGACGCCAAATCTGACGCCAAAAAAAGCGCCGCATGGGCGATATCCTGCACTGTGCCAAGACGACGTAAGGCAATATTATTCAGCACTTGTTGCTGGCGCTCAGGTCCGAAGTTATTCCATTGCTGCTGTGTCGCTTCGTTAGTAAATACAAAGCCCGGAGCAATGGCGTTAACCTGAATGCCATACGGCCCCAATTCATGAGCCAACTGTCGCGTCAGACCCAACACAGCATGTTTGGCGGCGCAATAGGCTTGCACGCCGGTGAGTGAGGCTTTGAGGGCGGCTCCGGAGCAGATATTAATGATGCGCCCCTGCTGGTGGCGTTTCATGGAGGGTGCAACAGCCCGACTGAGCGCGAACGCCGCACCAAGATTGATCTCGACCACTTTGTCCCACTCGACATCACTGACCTCTTCCAGCGCTTTACCCTGCTGTCCCGCCACCCCACCCGCGTTGTTGATGAGGACATCAATGGCAGCCGAGGCGGTGATATCGGCAATCCACGCGTTTGCAGCTTGACGATCCAGGAGATCGACCACCGCAGTTTTGATGCCAGTGTCCGCTAAATCAGCCATTGCAGCGGCCTGGATATCGCAGACATAAACATCTGCACCTAACGCATAAAATTGTTGCGCCATTTCACGCCCAAAACCGATGGCGCCACCGCTGATGACGACACGTTTACCTGCAAAGGAAAGCTTCATGGTAATAACTCATTCAGGTTGTGGTCGTCTTGCAGGCGTTTCCCTGCTTCAATTTCATTGATCATAGAAATGAGGGCGAGCACAGTAGGACAGGGTATTTGTTGGTTCGCCGCGAGCTTAGCGACAATCCCCAACTGGCCAGCCACTTCTGTAGCACGCTTACGCACAGCTAAGTCACGCCATATGCCTGAATGTGTTTTGCTGTTTGGTCGATTAAAGGCCACCATGGCATCAAAGGTGCTCGCTTGTTCAGCATGGCTGGCTCCCTGTAGGAAGGCTGTGGGTGTAAAACCGTTAAAGCCTTTGAGTGGAATTCCTAACGCTTGTGCTAATTGCACCACTTCTGTGGCCAGTTGAATTAATACCGGACGGATATCTTGCCGTGCCAGACAATCGGCAATGCCCATTTGCCCGGTCGCCTGCGCAAAAAGAAGAGCGCCATAAGCTAACTTGCCCCATAACCAGCTGTTAAGGTCGTTAACCTGAAGCACCTCAGGTTCAAAGTGACGTAAATCCGCCTGAAGCGAGGCCAGTCGCGTTGTCATGGTGCCATCTGGTTCACCAATCACGGCTGCGCCTCGGTTGGAGAAGTGGATTTCACCGGGTGAGAGCCAATCTGCGTAGAAATTAACAAATGCCCCAACGGTGCGCGACGAGCCCACAATCTCCGCAATGGCGGCTTCACACAAACCATTCTGCAGCGAGAGGACGTAACCGTCGTCTGCCAGAAAAGGCTTGAGCTGATTAACGGCCTGCTCCGTATGATGTGATTTAACCGCGAGAAAGATTCGTGCCCACTGCCCCTGCAATTCTTCTGGTAAGAACGCTGGCGCCACCACTGTAAAATCATCGCCCCCCGTGATGCGCAACCCATGCTCAGGGTCGCGAATGCGACGGATATGCTCAGCATCAATATCGACAAAGGTGACTGATAAGCCAGCACGTGCCAGATAAGCGCCGACAGTACCGCCGATGGCACCGGCTCCCCAAATTAAAACGTCATTATTCACTCTAATCTCCCGTCGATTAATGCAGTGAATCTTTGGCGGTTTCACGCAGGCGCATGATCACCAAACCAGAAGCAATGCCCGCCAGTATCAGATAAAAGGTGGGTGATATCGCCATGCCGGTCAGGTCAATTAAACCGGTTGAAATGAAGGGCGCGAAGCCACCGAAAATCGCCGTTGAAAGGCTGTAGCCAATGGAGAGCAGCATGGTTCTCGAAGCGGTGGGGAAAATTTCGCAGAGCGCAGCAGGTGCAGCCCCTGAAAATGCGGCAATGAATAAATTGAAAACAATTTGCACCGTCAATACGACCGCCACTGTTTTACTGGTCAATATCCAGAGAAACAGGGGATAGGAAAGCACCACAAATGCCAGACAGCAGGCCAACAGCAACGGCTTACGACCAACACGATCAGACAGTGCACCAAAAAACGGAATGGTCGCGACCATGATGGTCAGAGCGATGGCATTACAAAACAGCGCCTGAGTGGGTGTGAAACCGACTTGTTTATTCAGGAAGGTGGGCATCCAGGACAACATCACGTAATACGATACCGTCCAGATAATGGCAAACCCGAACGTCTGTCCCATCAAACGGATGGCGGTGCTCGTAGGCATTTTTACCGCAGGTGCGGAGCTGTTCTGTGCGGCAACGAAGGCGGGCGTCTCCTCAAGGTTGCGTCGCATATAGGCTCCGACCGGGAGCAATACGGCTCCAAGTAAAAAAGGAATGCGCCACGCCCAGTCAACCATTTGCTGTTCACTGAAGATCAGCGTAACGACGGCGACCACCAGGCTCGTTACTAACTGAGCGGAAGCAATGGCAGCCTGGCCTAAGGCGCCATAGAATCCGCGTTTTCCTGAGGGGGCTGACTCCACGACAAAAGTGGTGGCAGTGCCCCACTCGCCACCGGCTGCCAGCCCCTGGATCAGTCGAATAATCACAAGTAAAACAGGTGCGAGGATCCCTGCGGTTTCATAGGTTGGCAGTAGACCAATACCCACAGTACCCAATGCCATGCCATAAATGGTGATTTTCAATGCCAGGCTGCGGCCATATTTGTCCGCTATCCTCCCAATCACCGCACCGCCTAACGGGCGCGCCAAAAATCCGACACCGAAAGTGGCAAAACTCGCCAACAGCCCAGTCGCGCCATCTCCCTGGTAAAAGTTATGTGCAATCAAAGAGGCCATGTAGGCGAAAATAATGAAATCATAATATTCCAGCACATTGCCGATCATCGCGGCAAACAACTGCCGTCGCTTTGGGGCTTCGGTACGTTCCTGAGGGTAATGATTTAACACCTGGGTGATCGGGTCTTGGCTCATAGTATGGCTCTCAGTCAGGACGACAGGAAATTAAAGTTCACATATACGAACAACAGTTCTTATATACGACCTACGCTGACATATAATTTTGCGGAGATAAAGAGGATGAAGAGCGCAAACCGAGACGAACAAATTAAGTCTCTTTGACTAAATTGATGTGCTTATCTGGCGTTAAACCAGAAATGATTGGAAGAGAGTGGTTTTTTCGACTGAAAAAAAGGTAAGAATGGCTATTTATGCAGCAACAAGATTGGGAAATTCAACGTCAAAAATAAGAAGTTCGTATCATAAGTGACAAATTTCCCAATGGGCACACTTCAGGCCAACAGGTCGGTGAGTTTTTTCCCCTCCTCTAGCACAGCTTTGATAATGCGACTTTTTTTGTCACTGAAGCGGGCTGAGACGCAGGATACATTGAGCATGGCAACAGGTTCACCCTGAGGATCTAAAATAGGGGTACAGACCCCTGTCCCCCCAATATCGACTTCATCAGCTGAGATTGAGTAATTTCGTACCGCGGCTTCAGTGAGCAAGGCCTCCAACTGTTGAGCATCGGTAACAGTGTATTTGGTCCAGGGGGCAACGGGGTAGCGGGCCAACAAAGTCTGGCGCTCTTGCGGACTTTTCAGGGCAAGATACATTCTTCCCATGGCCGTACAATGCACCGGTAATAAGGTCGACATTGCCATTTCATAGCGGATGGTTTGCGAGGTTAATGCTTGATGAACCAAACGTATTTTACCTTCAGCGGATAAGACGCCAAGCGTGACCGTCTCTTCGAGTTCATTAGCCATACTGGCCATAATAGGTCGGGCCAAGGTTAATAGTTTGGTGAGTCTCGCCCCGCCCCAGTTAAAACCATGACTACGGAATGCCTCATTGAGACGATAAATTCCCTGCTCATTTTTATCCAGATAACCGCGTGAGCAAAGTGTCCGAAGCAAACCGAGCGCACTACTTTTGGGCAGCTGAAAAGAGTGAGCAATAGTAGCCAGATTTGCCTCTTTGTCACTTTCACTGAAGAACTCCAGTAAATCTAAAACGCGGGCTGCAGAACGGACGACTTCACTCATAGTAATTCCATATAGGTACACATGTTCACATATGCGAACACTATACGGTGTATTCCCGTTAGATGCACTGCTGCGATTAAGACAACTTTCGCGTGCCTATAGCGCGTTTTGTTTTAACCAGTCTGAAATCGTCAATGCCAGCAATCGAGGTTGCTCAAGGGGAACCATATGACCACTTTCACGGATAATGTGCATGTCACCCCCCAGCAATGCATTGATTTCTCGGCACTCTTCAAGACCGCGCATCCCATCGCCTTCCGAGGCAATCACCAATACCGGGCAGCCAGGAGGTTGATGGGTAATATTTTTCCGGTCAAGAAGCGCCTGCGTTCTGAACACCTGCGCACCAAGCTGTTTGCCCATGGCACGAATTTTATCCATCAGGTGTGGGTCATTTTGTCGGGAAGGATGCACAGAGGGTTTCAATACCGCATCGCTGAAGCCACTAAACGTCCCCATTAACGCGGTTTTTGACGCTGAATCCAGTAATGCCCGTTGTTCTGGCGGATCTTCACGTAATGAAGTGGCAATCAGGATCATACCCGCCGTACGTTCGGGAAAGGCTTCTGCAATTGCGCGAGCCACATAGCCCCCTAATGAAAAACCCACCAAAATAAAACGTGCTGGCAGGGTTGCAATAATGAGACGGGCATAATCTGCGATGCTCTGTCCCTGACTCAGGCTGGCGCGGATATACACCCTGTCATCTGGACAGGCTTCAACAAAATCATCCCAAAGGGTTTCATCCAGCATAAAACCCGGAATAAGCACTAACGGTAATGACTGTTCATTCATCAGTTAATCCTTCAACTCGTTTAAATTCATGGCCGGGGAAATCCCGTCAATCGAAGCGCCTTAACTTCACAATGTTGCAACGCTGCTCTGGATAATGCCCGCTCCCGTGGCTATCATCAACTCACCTTTCCACCCACTGATAAATAAGGAGGATTACTATGTCATCGTGTGAGTTGTTTGTTTACGCACACTTTTATAGTAATTGGCCGCGCTCAGCTATCTCTGCATTCGTGCTGCGATGATCCGCCTGAGCGAAGTTCACTAATACTGTCATCCCTTCCTCCGGCTTACCGGGTTGTCGTCAGCGATTTATGACGTCGGGCTTTCCACGCCTGCAACTTATGAGTAAGCACATGAGCACACTTCTTTCCGCACACGCTGTCGGCTTTGATAACGCCTTCGGTACACTTTTTCACAACCTTAATTTCAGCCTGAAAAAAGGCGATCGCATCGGCTTGCTGGGTGATAACGGCACGGGTAAAAGCACCTTGCTGAAGATCCTGAGCGGTGAGCTTGAAAGCAGCCAAGGGAGCGTCACACTGGCGAACCACTGCTTAATGGCGCGCATCGAGCAGCATCTGCCAGCGCAGTTACATCAGGCTTCACTCTATGCCAGCGTGGTCGCTCGTCTACCAGATCAACAGCAACTGAGTGAGGCGTGGCGCACAGAAGCGTTGCTGTCCTCACTCGGGTTCAGCACAGAACAGCAGGCTCAACCTGCCGCTACATTGAGCGGCGGACAGCACATGCGTCTGCTGCTGGCTCGCGCACTGATTCAGCAGCCTGACCTGTTGCTGCTGGATGAGCCCAGTAACCATCTCGATTTATCCACCCTGCTGTGGCTTGAACAGTTTCTCAATGGCTGGAACGGCAGTTTTGTGCTGGTATCGCATGACAGCACGCTGCTGGATAAGGTCACGAACAGCAGTTGGATTCTGCGCGACCAAAGCCTGCACGCTTTCCGTTTGCCCTGCTCGGCAGCGCGACAAGCACTGGCTCAACAGGACGAAACCGATCTGCAGCGCTTTCAGGCAGAGCAGAACGAGATTGATCGCGTTGAAAAAAGTGCAAAACGGCTGGCTGTCTGGGGCCGCACTTATGACAACGAAGGATTGTCCCGTAAAGCACAGCAGATGGAGAAACGTGCTAACTGGCTGAAGGAGGCGCAAACCACCCTCAGTGAAGGCAGCCTGTGGCGACTGCAATTGCAGGGCGAAGCATTGGATGCCAATCGCGTGCTGGCGTTGCCTGAAATGAACGTTCACCCAGCCGAGCATGCCCCTGCGCTGTTTTCATTACCGGCGTTACAGGTAAAAAGCGGCGATCGTGTAGCGATTGTCGGCCGTAATGGCAGTGGCAAGTCTTCATTACTGCGGCAATTATGGCTCGATTATCGTACTGAAAGTGGATCGCTGTTCCATCCACGCGCTCGACTCGGTTATTACGATCAAAGTCTCAATCAGTTGCGAGATGAAGAGACACTCAGCGAGGCGCTGGCGAAGTTTGCGCCGCTCAGTGACGACCAGCGAAAAATGGCGTTGATAGGAGCAGGATTTCCTTACCTGCGTCATCAGCAGTTGATCGGTTCATTAAGCGGAGGCGAACGTTCACGTCTGCTATTCGTGGGTTTGACGTTAGCGCGTTACTCGTTGTTGTTGCTGGATGAACCGACCAATCATTTAGATATGGTCGGAAAAGAGGAACTTGCCGAGGCGCTCAACCAGTTTGCCGGTGGTGTGCTGCTGGTGTCGCACGACCGCAGTTTAATCAGCAGCAGTTGCAACCGTTTCTGGCTGATCCAGGATCGGCAACTGACGGAGTGGCACGATTTTGAACAGGTCACCGAGCAGATGCGCAGTGAACAGCCCATTGAGGTCGTCTCTGCTTCCAATGCCTCTTTGTCCACTCAATCACTCAACGATGAGGATGCAGTGCTGCTGGCGCTTTGTGAGTTGGAAGGTAGACTGGATGAAGAGCTGGCCCGTAAACCCAGGCATCAAAAGCCTGCGCTGCAATCACAGTGGCAGGCAGAGATTGTACGGTTGAAACAGTTGTTGGGCATCGCTTAAAAATCGATATCGGCGCAATGTATTGCGCCGATATGTTTCAGCGTTTAACAGCATCTGTCATTCCCTTTTCTGGGGTTTAATATCGCATGGACTTCAGTGCTAGCATTTTATGCCTCTTTTCTATTCGGAAAATTTTCATTTTTTTCTCAATGCACGCCATTTAGTGAGGCAATCCTGACGAATTTTCTCCTGTTTGTTGCATTTAGTGATTATTATTCTCGCTTCATCAAAGGGATGCTTATGTTCAATACTTCTAAAAAACGGCTTTTGGTCGCGATTGTTCTGTTGCTGGTTATTATTCTGGTCTGGGCTTACAGCAGTTCACGGCCAAAATCGAATGCGCTGGTCACGGCGACGGTGCGTCAAGGCAACATTGAAAATGTCATTGCCGCAACCGGCAAGATGGACGCCATAGAGCGCGTCAACGTGGGTGCGCAGGTATCCGGTCAGGTTAAAAAGCTGTATATCAAAGCCGGTGATGCGGTGAGCAAAGGTGAACTGATTGCGGAAATCGACGATCAGCCGCAGCGCAGCGATCTCCAAAACGCAGAAGCCGCCTTGAGCGTGGCACAGGCCGATTTGGAAACGCGCGAAGCGACGCTGGTGCGTCAAGATGCGCAGTTCAAACGCCTGCAACAGATGCTGAAAACCAATGCGGTTTCCCGCCAGGATTATGACGAAGCTGCCGAAGCCTGGAGCACGGCACACGCAGAACTGACTGCGCAAAAAGCCCGGGTGATTCAGGCACAAATTGAAGTGGATAAAAAGCAACTCGACCTGAGCTATACCCGCATCATGGCGCCGATGGATGGCACGGTGATCGCCATCGTCACCAAGCAGGGCCAAACCGTCAATGCCGCGCAAAGTGCACCGACTATCGCCAAACTGGCGCAACTCGACACCATGACCATCAAAGTGCAGATCTCCGAAGCGGATATCAACAACGTGAAACCGGGTCAGCAAGCGTGGTTCACCACTTTTGCTAATCCCGATAAACGCTATAACGCCACGCTGCGCAGCATTGAACTGGCACCGGAATCGGTGATGAAAGATGATGCGTTAATGGGCAACAGCGAGAGCACCCCCACCAGCAGCACCAACGCCGCCATTTATTACAATGCGCTGCTGGATGTGCCGAATCCTGATAATGCGCTGCGTATCTCCATGACCGCCCAGGTGAATCTGTTACGTGACGCGGCGAAAGAGGCATTGTTGATCCCGGTTCAGGCCACCAAAAAAGATGCCGATGGCAAAACCTTTGTTGAAGTGGCTGATAAGCAAGGCTTGCCCGAGAAGCGCATCATTACCACCGGCATCTCCGACAGCGTCGATATTCAGGTATTAAGCGGTTTGCAAGCAGGTGAGAAAGTGATCCTCGCCACCCAGGCACCAGGTGCCGACAAGGTGGTGATGTGAGCCTAATCGAACTGAAAGACATTCAGCGCAGCTATGTTAACGGTTCACAATCTTTGCATGTGCTGAAAAACATCAATCTGCAAATTGCCAGCGGCGAAAGAGTGGCGATTATTGGCCCTTCTGGCTCGGGTAAATCAACCCTGCTGAATATTCTGGGCTGCCTCGATGCAGCGGACAGCGGGCACTATTTTATCGACGGGCAGAATACCGCCACGCTGTCACCGGATGCACTGGCTAAAGTGCGGCGCGAACATATCGGCTTTATCTTCCAGCGCTACCATTTGATGCCGGATCTCACGGCCTTGAGTAACGTCGAAATCCCAGCCATCTATGCCAACCTGCCGGGTAACCTGCGCCGCGAACGCGCGGCACAGCTGCTAGCACGTTTGGGTTTGCAAGGTCGAGAGCACCATAAGCCCGGCGAACTCTCCGGTGGCCAACAGCAGCGTGTCAGTATCGCGCGTGCGCTGATCAACGGCGCAGAAATTATTCTTGCCGATGAGCCCACCGGCGCACTGGATTCTCACTCCGGCGAGGAGGTGTTGCGCATCTTGCATGATCTGAATCGTGAAGGACACACCGTCATTATCGTCACGCACGATATGAAAGTGGCGCAGCATGCCGATCGTATTATCGAAATTCAGGATGGCGAGATTGTTGCCGACAGCGGCCGCAAACAGGATGCCACGCGTGCCCGCTTTACGCCGGTGGCGCGAAAAAGCCAGAGCAAACTCCGTGGATTCATTGATCGCCTGCGTGAATCCATGCGCATGGCGCTGAATGCCATGAACAGCCACCGTTTGCGCACCGCCTTGACCATGACCGGCATCATCTTTGGGATCGCCGCCGTGGTTACCGTTGTGGCCTTGGGGCAAGGTGCACGCGAAAAGACGCTGGAAAGCATTTCAGGTCTCGGCACCAATGTGGTTTCCGTCTATGCTGGCGGGGACTTTGCCGAAGATGAAGCGCACCCGGTATTAACGCTGGTGATGGCCGATGCCGATGTGATTGCGCGCCAGCAGTTTGTCGATAAAGTCAGCCCCGAACTCCTCTCCACGCAGCCCATTCGCTATCTCTCAAACTCCTCCAAGGCTTCAGTTTCCGGCGTTGGCAAAGATTACTTTGAGATTCAGGGCATCAAACTCACCGAAGGCAGCAACTTCAGTGATGAACGCCACGCGCGCCAGGAGATCATTATTGACACCAATACGCGCAACAAGCTGTTCGCCGCGCATGAGAACCCCATCGGCAAGATGATTGTGCTGGGCTCCGTGCCGGTGCGCGTGATTGGCGTGGCGCATGAAGATAACGGGATCTCTCCCAATCGCCTGAGTGTGTGGTTGCCGTGGAGCACTATGATGTACCGCATCAGCGGGCAAACGGCGCTCACCAGCATCAGTATCAAACTGAAAGATGACGTGGTGAGTGGTCCCGCCGTGGAATCACTGACCCAGTTGTTGACCGCACGTCACGGCACCAAAGACTTCTTGATGTTTAACCGCGACAAGTACCGCAAAGCGATTGAAGGAGCTGCCGCGACGTTAACGTTGTTGATTCTGATGGTGGCCTCTATTGCCTTGATGATTGGCAGTATCGGCGTGATGAACATCATGCTGGTGTCCGTCACCGAGCGTACTCATGAGATTGGCGTGCGTATGGCGGTGGGCGCGCGACGCGGCGATATTATGCAGCAGTTTATGATCGAAGCGGTGCTGGTTTGTTTAGTGGGCGGTTCGCTCGGCGTGGCGCTCTCTCTGGTGATCGGTCCATTGATAAGCTTGATGGCCGGGGGCGTGTTGACAGCAATCTACTCGTGGGAATCGGCGGGAGCCGCGTTTGCCTGTTCAACCATTATCGGTATGATTTTTGGCTATCTGCCCGCGCGCAAAGCCGCACGCATGGATCCGGTGGCGGCATTGGCGAGCGAGTGATGTGAGTATTATCGCGGTGTGCCTTCACGCACACCGCAATATTCAAATCAGCATCGGCAAGGTGGCACTGGCCGTTTGCTGGCTGGCCGTGACGTAATGCGCATCGTGCTTCATTAACTCCCCCATCAGCACTTCCACCAGCAACATCGCACCCACTTTGCCACTGAGGGTGCCTGCATTCAGTGGCCCTTCGGGACGCGCAGCCACCAGTAGCATATCGGCCAGATTCCCCATCGGACTGCGCAGCGTGTTACTCAGCATCAACACACGCGCCTTGCGCTTCTTCGCCACGTTGACCACATGCATGAGATCTTTGGTCGATCCAGAGGCCGAGATCGCAATCACCAAATCGCCTTCACTTAATGTCGAGGCGTTCATCGCGGCACGATGCATATCACCAAACAGCTGTGCCGACTTGCCCAGGCGCAACAGGCGATAATGCAAATATTCACCAGTGATGGCGCTGGCAGCCACGCCATAAATCTGGATAGATCGTGCCTGATGTATCTCCGTTGCTGCCTGGGTTAATACGTCACGATCAATAAACTTCCCGGTATCACGCAATGCTTGCACTGACTCCTCAACTAACGCATCGATGCTGTCACCGCTGGTGGTGGCCGCTGGCTGATTCTGCTGCACATCCATTGCCAACGCCATTTTGAATTCGGTATAGCCTTTGCAGCCCAGATTTCGACAGAGGCGCGTCACGCTGGCCTCACTGGTGTCCGTCTCTTTCGCCAGTTCTGTGATGGTGAAATACAACACTTTATGCGGTTCGGTGAGGATGTAATCGCCCAGCTTTTGCAACGCCGGACTGTAGCCCGGCAAGCCCTGGCGTAAATGCAGCAAAATATTTTCATTGTCCGTCATGGCATCCTCCGTTGCACAAGTTCAATGGCGCTTAGTGTGCGCAAAGGTCCTGCTGTGCGCCAGCAGATTCGGTGATAAGTGAAAGCTATCACACAAATGGTAGTAATTTTCATCTCTTGGTGTAAGTTGTGATAATAATTTTTACCATAACAACACGTCGGGGATAAAAATTTATGTCAATGTTCAGCGGCTCCTCCTCCGGAGGATGGTTTGAGAAAGCACAACGTTTCGGTAAATCCTTTATGTTGCCGATCGCGGTTTTACCGGCTGCCGGCTTACTGCTCGGCATCGGCGGCGCGTTATCCAATCCCAACACCGTTAAGGCCTATCCGTTTCTGGATGTCGCCTGGTTGCAAGGTGTGTTCACCATCATGGCGAGTGCCGGTTCGGTGGTGTTTGCTAACCTCGCGGTGTTGTTTGCGGTGGGCGTCGCCGTCGGTTTGGCAAAAAGCGATAAAGGCACAGCGGGGCTGGCATCCCTGCTGGCGTATTTGGTGATGAACGCCACCATCAACGCGCTGTTGACGCTTACTGGCGTGTTGGCCAGCAGCAATTTGAGTGCTGTCGGGCAAGGTATGGCGCTGGGCATTCAAACGCTGGAAACCGGCGTGTTTGGCGGCGTAGTGATTGGGCTGGTGACGGCGTTGTTGCATAACCGCTATAACAAAATCGCCCTACCGCAATTCCTTGGCTTCTTTGGCGGATCGCGCTTTGTGCCGATCGTCAGCTCTTTTGTAGCGATTGTGGTCGGCGCGGCGATGACCCTTATCTGGCCTCATTTCCAGAAGATCATCTTCGGCATGGGAGGATTGGTTGAGGCGACGGGCTACTTTGGCACCTTTATTTATGGCTTTGTGCTGCGCATGCTGGGCCCATTTGGCCTGCACCACATTTTCTATCTGCCGTTCTGGACTACCGCATTAGGCGGCAGCGAAATGGTCAACGGTCAATTGGTTGAAGGCACGCAGCGTATCTTCTTTGCTCAGTTGGCCGATCCCAATACGCAACAGTTCTATATCGGCACGGCACGTTTCATGTCAGGCCGCTTCATTACTATGATGTTCGGACTGATCGGTGCCTGTCTGGCGATGTATCACACCGCCAAACCCGAGAACCGCAAACGTGTCGCAGGCCTGCTGTTGTCGGCTGCGCTGACGTCGTTTTTGACCGGCATCACTGAGCCGATTGAGTTCTCGTTTCTGTTTGTCGCGCCGGTGTTGTATGTGATCCACGCCGTGTTTGACGGTCTGGCCTTTATGGTTGCGCACATCCTGCACATTACCATCGGGCAAACCTTCTCCGGTGGTTTCATCGATTTCATATTATTCGGCGTGCTGCAAGGTGAAGCCAAAACGCATTGGATGTACGTGCCGCTGGTTGGCGTACCTTGGTTCCTGCTCTATTACTTCACTTTCCGCTATCTGATTACTCGCTTCAATTTCAAAACTCCGGGCCGTGAAGATGTCAGCACGGAAAGCAGTGTCATGGCAGCGGGCGAGCGTCCCTTACAGGTAATCGAAGCGCTCGGTGGCAAAGCCAATATTGCAGAACTTGATTGCTGCGCCACGCGCCTGCGCATCACACTGATTGACAGTTCTAAGCTGGATGAAGCCGCGCTGAAAGCCACTGGCGCCCGTGCGGTGATCCAACGAGGCAAAGGCGTGCAGGTGATTTATGGCCCGCACGTCACCATCATCAAAAATGAAGTTGAGGAGTTACTCGCGCTATGAAAGCAAGCATGCTGCAGCAGATAAAGGGAAAGCTGGTGGTGTCATGTCAGGCACTGGAAAATGAACCCTTGCACAGCCCATTTATCATGTCGCGTATGGCATTGGCCGCTAAACAAGGCGGTGCGGCAGGCATCCGCGCCAATAGCCTGGTGGATGTGCAGCAGATAATGCAGACCGTTGATTTGCCGGTCATCGCCATTATTAAACGCGATTATCCCGGCAGTGAGGTGTACATCACCGCGACGATGAAAGAAGTGGAAGAACTTATGGAGGCTAATCCGGCGATGATCGCACTTGATGCCACACTGCATGAGCGGCCGGGGGAACATCAACTACCGCAACTGGTGGCGGCCATTCGTCAGCGCTATCCACAGGTATTGCTGATGGCGGATATCGCCACATTAGAGGAAGCTGAGCAGGCTGCAGCGCTGGGTTTCGACTGCGTGGGCACCACCTTACATGGCTATACCCGTGAAACACATGGCGCTTATCTTGCCGCCGAAGCGTTCGACTTTCTGCGTAAAGTGCTCGCAGCCGTTAAGGTGCCCGTGATCGCCGAGGGTAATGTGGAAACGCCGGAGATGGCGGCACAGTGTTTAAAACTGGGTGCGCATGCCGTGGTGGTGGGCGGTGCCATTACGCGGCCACAGCAAATTACGCAGCGATTTGTGAAAGCAATGGGCTGATCCCAAAAACAGCAAAGCCGCCCGAAGGCGGCCTTAAAGCTGAAGCTTGAAACGAACTTATTTGTACAGTTCTGCAGTCATGTGCACACGGTTGTTGGTGTTAGCTTCAGTGATTTTATACTGTGCGCCTTGCTGCTGTGCAACTGCAGCAACTTTAGCTTCTGCACCGTCCAGCGTTGAAGATTCAACTGAGATGCTCTGTGCAAAACTGGCAGCAGACATCAGTGAAAGAGCGGCGGCAGCGGCGATGGTCAGTGTTTTTATGGTTTTCATGGTCATATTCCTTTGGGTTATTGATGAAGGCTGTATGCCTTCGATGGAAACAATAATACCTCACGTTACCATTACCATATTAACTATTAGTGCGATCATGATGATCGCACTATTAATTAACCAAGGAACAATGACCACCCTGATCATCTATTCTTCTATGTTATCCACAATTCAAGTGAAAAGAGTGCCCGCCAACCTGTGGATAAATCAGGATTTCCCGCCAGCCATGCCTGCTGAGCAGTGGTGATGTTTTTTTGTTCGCTTTAGTCATCCGCTGGCTCTAAACGGAATCTTCCTTTTCAATCACCAGCACGTGCGCGGCACCTTGTGGATGGGCTACGTGCTCGGTACCTATGCTGGCAAAGAAAATATCACCGACATTCAACATCACTTTTTGCACTTCGCCCCATTCGCGATATTGCATCTCAACAACGCCATCCAGCACCACGAACACTTCCTCGCCGTCATTGATGTGCCAGCGGTAAGGTTTATCCGTCCAGTGCAAGCGCACGCTGGTGCCGTCGAAGTTGGCGATATCTAATGCATCCCACGCCCGCGCGGGGCTGAAGTTTTTGCTAATGATGGTTTTCATAGGTTGCCTGAGCAGAACTGAAGTGAGTGCCCAGACTACAGAAAAGTGAAATACGTTTTGGGACAAGCCGCGACCCTTTACGGACAAAGCACTAACACGCTCCCGAGCCTGTAGGGGCCGGCCTTCAGGCCGCCCGTTGCTTGCCTGGTCACGCCCCTACTCTGAAAACGCGAGTTTGCGTACCGCCGCAATGCTTACTCCAGCGAATATGGCTGCCGCGATAAACACCATCGAAATGTTACCCGGAATGTAAGCCATGAACGCGGCAAGAAACTGGCCGGAAAAGATCGCCATGGACAATCGAGCCAGTTGACGACCACGTTCCTGTGGTTGGCTGGTTTCCACGGTCATATGATTCACCAAGGGTACTGACAGACCAAATCCCATCCCCAGCAAAATACCACCTGGAAGGCACAGCATGAGATTAGGGGCTGCGGCAAACTCAAGATGTGCCAGCACATAACAGATGAACGCCATAATCAATGTAGGATAAGGGCCAAATTGCAGTGCAACGTGCGGCATCAGCGCCGCGGCCAGAACCGCCACCAGCGAGATAAATGAGAGGAAATAGCCAATGTGTGCGGCATCCACACCCTCTGTCGCAAATCGTTGTGGCAGCATGATGATGGCGGTGAAGAAACAGATCATCGAACAGAGCGCCGCCAGCAATATTGGACGAAACAGGCGATCGCTGTTTGTTGTGCTCTCCGCCCCCGCTTCTGTGACGATTTGCCGTGCAGGACGCGGAACACAAACCACGACCAGCGCCAACAGCAACCACGAGAACAGATAAATTCCATATGGCAAGCGCCAGTTGATCGCCGCCAGAATCCCTCCGATAAACAGAAACACCACGCCACCTAGCTCAATCGCCATGCCCTGACGCGCCATCATCTTGAGACGCGCCTCTGCCTGATAAAAACTGGCGATCAAGCTGGTGCCAGCTGACATCACGATGGCTGTTGCTGCCCCCAACAACAGGCGGTCAACGAATTGCAGTGCCGCGCCCGGCAACCACACACCAGCGACACCTAAGCCTCCGTAGCAAAAAAGCCCGATAAGCAGTAGCGGCCAGGCTCCCCAGCGATCTATTGCGCGCCCTGCCAGCGGTCCCGCCAGCACCACACCCAATGCAGGTAACGTCACTAACCAGTTGGCCAGATGTGCCACATTAAGCTGTGCGGCGATCTCGCTTAATCCCGGCACAATCACGCACCCCACCATGATGGTCAGACAACTGACCGACAATAACGTTATTGCAGCTGCAGGCTTGATCATTGACATCATTACACCTATCCGAATAATGGGATTTGCATCCATATAACGGACAGCAGTGTTGAGGTAATTCTGCTTGATGTCAATCACTACCCCTCATTGTGGTAGAGTCTGTGTTTCGTAAATTGATGAAACGGATGAACAATGGTTGCAGATAATGAGGCTAACGGTTCACAAGTTATTGCACGTGCAGCGACCATTTTAAGGGCGTTAGAAACGCGCCCTTCTGGCTTAACCATGTCAGAACTGGCAAAACTTACCGCTCTGCCCCGAACTACTGTGCATCGACTGGTCACGTCACTAATCGCTCAGCAACTGCTGCTGCAAGATAACGAAGGGGTAAAACTGGGTCCGGCATTAGCGAGACTCGCCGCTTCCGCGCATACCGATATTATTGCGCTTGCTCAACCGGCGATGGAAACCCTTGGACGCCGCACCCGAGAAACGGTGGATCTCTGTGTCTGGCGCGGCAGCCATACGGTGCTGGTCAGTCAATATGCTTCCGATCAGGAATTACGTGTTGTTTCCCCGATCAGTACTGCGTTCCCCTCCCACTGCGCCGCGCATGGCAAAGCGCTGTTGGCGGAACAAACCCCAGAGGCTGTTACCGCTTTATTGCCGCAATTAAACGAAATGAGGACGGTGCAAACACTGAAAACTCCTCAGCAGATGTTGAAGGCGATTGAGCAGATTCGTCAGCAGGGCTATGCGGTTGATCGGGAGGAGCATGCGCGCGGAGTGTGTGGTGTCAGTGTGGCATTACAAACTGGGCTGGGAGAACGCTACGCGCTCGCTATCGCGGTGCCCGCCTTACGTTTTGATGAGCAGTTTACTCAGCTTGTGGCGGCCTTAATGCAGGCTAAAGCCGAAATCGAGACGTTAGTGGCGCGCTGAGATACAAATGACAAAGCCGCCCGAGGGCGGCCTTAATATCGTTAACGGCGAAATTATTTGTACAACTCAGCAGTCATGTGCACGCGGTTGTTGGTGTTAGCTTCAGTGATTTTGTACTGTGCGCCCTGTTGTTGAGCCACGGCAGCAATTTTCGCTTCTGCACTGTCCAGAGTGGAAGCATCAACAGAGATGCTTTGTGCGAAGCTGACGAAAGAAACTACGCTAAGAGCGGCAACTGCAACGAAAGTTTTGATGGATTTCATGGTCATTTCCTCAGATTTAATTTTCAGTTAGTGAGGCGTTCTGCCTCGATGTGAGAAATATTAGACCTGAGGGCGCCAGAGTAAAAGCTGATCATTTTGCTGAAGTCATTCTATAAATTTGAACATTAAAAATCACAGCAATCGCCTAATACATTTCATTTAAGAAATCAGGCGGCTTATTGATAAGTGGCCTGTCTTTTCAGTGCGGGCTTTGCCGCCACTACTGCCCCCTCTGGGCCGTCCTCGCGCCGCTAAAGCGGTACCTTCGACTTCCACGTCGTGCCGGACGGACCGTTCGCGGATGACCATCCATGGTCGGCCGCGAACTGCCCC